>DASYBH010000244.1:0-16075 GCA_036500885.1 Candidatus Dormiibacterota bacterium | reverse complement strand
CGCTCGGCGCCCAGGTAGATGCCCCAGATGTGGGCCCCGTTGAGCGTGAAGATGGGCGGACGGCCGGCTCGCGCCAGCGCCATGGCCATCAGCTCGCCGGTCGGCAGTGCGTCTGGCATCGGTGCGAAAGGGTAAGCGGTTAGAGGGTGCGCGGATAGGCGGCGGCGAGAGATCTGGTGTCCAGGTGGCCCAGGTCAGCCACTGATGTCGGCCAGCTTTCGGTCGATCCGCCGCTCCGACGCCCGCCGCTCGAGCTCGTCCCCGGCGCCCATGTCCACGAAGCGCGCGTACGCCGCCAGGCGCGGGTGCACCTCCTGGACGCGCCGGAACATCTCCTGGGCCACCAGGCGATAGTCCGGATGGCCCTGCGGGCCCGTGCGCAGCTCGCACAGGTGGTACACCTCGCGAAGGCTGGCCCGGAAGTACCAGCGCAGGCGGAACGCCAGCGGCACCGCGTACTGGGCGACGACCGGACCGGCGGCCGCCTCCAGGACGCGGTGGGCCTCGGCCGCCCGCTCGACGGCGGCCCGGAAGCGCCCGTCCATGCCGTGCCGCGCCAGGTCGGGCGCCAGGTCGTAGCCGAGCGACGTGCCCAGCAGCTGACGCTCCTGGCTCAGCATCCGGTGCCGCTGGAGGTCCCGGTAGGCGCCGAAGTTGGCAGTGATCTCGAACGTGTAGTCCGCGTGCTCGAACGCTCTGGGAGCGCGGTGCCGCCGGTTGCCACGTCCGTCCAGAAGCGCCCGCAGGACGGCGTCCACATCCACGTCCCGCTCGCCCAGCGCCGCGAGGGACAGGTCCGAGTGGGGGAACAGCGCGGCAGCGACCACGCGGCGCTCGGCGTCCGCCTGGTGCTCGACCAGCCGGACCTCCGCGCCGGTCGCCGGAGCCTGGCCGCCCGTGCGCGGGGCCAGGGCGGCCACACGGCGCCGCGCGTCCGCCAGGTACGCCGCGGCCGGGGCCCCATAGCGCTCGTCCAGCGCCCGGCGGACGAAGGCCGGGATCACCTGCGCCAGCTCGGCGTGCAGCTCGCCCGCCAGGGCGCGGCACTCGGGCAGGTCCGAGGCGGACAGCTTGGTCAGCAGGTACTCGAAGGCGCGCCCGTTCCCGTAGAGGCCCAGGTTGGTCAGGGTGGCCGCGGGCAGCAGGCCGCGCAGCAGATCGAGCGCCCTGGCCCGCGTGGCCGTCTTCCAGGCGCGCTCGCTCTCGCCCGCCTCGATCGGGTGGGCCTCGCGCACGCGCTCGGTCAGCGGCATGACCAGGGCCGAGTACGCCTCGAACAGCGCGTCCATGGCCGGCTCGTAGGCGGGGTGCGCGAGCTCGGCGCCCCGGTGGTATGGGTACCGGCCATCCGGCCCCCGCCGGTCGAAGCGGACGTAGCGGGTCGACTTCTCCAGCGGCGAGATGCCGACGCGCGAGTCCTCCAGCGCCTTGGCGGCCAGGTTGGACACGCGCTCCACGGCCACGTGCGCGCCGGCCAGCTCGGCGACCGAGTCGTCTCCGTACCCGACCAGCACCCGCTCGTAGAACTCCTCCGCTCGCGCGGCGTCCACCCGCTCGCCGGTGGTCGCGACCGGTGTCGGGTCGAGCCCGGCCGCCGGCTCGTGCAGGAACTCGTCGAGGAGCACGCGGCGCAGGCTCTTCTCCGTCCGCGAGTAGCGGCTGAAGAGGGCGCCCTTCACGACGTCGGGCAGGTTCCGCAACGCGAAGACCCGAGCGTCGGTGTTGGTGCAGTACCGCCTCAGGAGCTCGCGCTCCGCCTCGTTGAGCTCGCCCGCCTGGGCGGACACGTCAGGCCCCACCCGGACAGTTTAGGGCGCGTCGAGATGTAGTGGGTCAGCTGTCGCCCGGTCGCACCATGTTGTGCACAGGTGTGGACAAAGCTGTGGATGGAGCGCGTTTGACCGCCGCTCGGGCGCCTCCGTCCAGGCCCCGCCGGAGGCCGCGGTCGGTGATGCCACGCAGGCCGCGAAGGGCGACGGCCATCTGCGCGTCCTCGCGTCCCCAGAGCTGGCCGAGCTGATGCGGCCGGCCCGATGGCGGCCGCTGCAGGGCGACGACGATCCGGTCCACGTCGGCCCAGAGGTCGCCGTCCGCCACCTCCGCCTCGTCCGACCAGACGCGGCGGGCGACCCAGCGCGCCTTGTCGCACACCGAGCCGCACAGCGCGAACAGCTCCACCTCACCCAGCGCGGTGCGGAAGAGCGGCCGGCGCCACACCAGGGCCGGCATGACGAGGCCGAGCGCCAGGGCGGCGGCCGCGGCGATCACCGGTGGGCTCCCGAGCTGGGGAGACCGGGACACCGCGGTGAGCAGCAGCGAGCCGCCGGCCGCCGCGAGCACCCCGGTCGCCGCCCAGCGGAGTCGCGCCAGGCGGCGTTTCGCCGCCTCCGACACGAGCAGGCGCCGCGCGTACAGGATGCCGCCGATCTCCAGCACCTCACGCAGGCGAACGGCCCGGTGCCAGACCTCGGTGGCCGCGGTCTGCCGCCCGCCCGGCACGGCGGCGAGCACGCCCGTGGCGACCGGGTCGGGGAGCTCGACCGATCCGCCGCCGGAGCCGAGGCGCAGCCGGCCGCTGGCGGTGGACTCCACCCAGCCCTCGTCGACCAGCGCGGCCAGCGCGGTCTCGGCGACGCGGCCAGGTCCGCCGGCCAGGTACGCCGCCTCGTAGGGGAACAGCACCGCGTGCGGCGAGGTGGCGCGAGCGCCATGGAGGAAGTAGCGGGGGTCCGGCTCCGGCGCGTCCACGGCCAGCTGGTGGAGCCGGTGCAGGAGGATGGCGCAGCCGATCACCGTCCCGGCGAACAGGAGGTGCAGGCCGTACGTCGAGCCGAAGTCGAGGGCCCAGACAAGCCACCGTCCGCCGTGCTCGACCAACCACCCCGCCGCGCCATCGATGACCGCAACCACGGACGTCCGAGCAAAAGTGAAGAACGGATGGGAGGCGCTGTCAAGGGATTATTTGACAGCCGTGGTTCCGGAAGAGCGCTCAGCCGCGCTGGTGCAGGACCTGCCAGCCCAGCAGTCCAGCGGCGCTCCAGCAGGCCGAGGCCGAGGCGCGTCGCAAGCGCCGCGATCATGTCCAGGCGCAACATTAGGGCTCGAATGGACGCGGTGCTCGACGTCGACTGGGTGGCTCACTGGCGATCGCTCGTGGAGGCCCGGGAGACGCAGATCGGAACGTCGCACGCGGACGATTGGTGGGCCCCGAGAGCCGCTCACTACGCCCGGCAGGTGCGAGTGGCGCACGACTGGTTCACCGACTTCCTCGAGCCCTGGCTGCGGCCGGCGGCGACACTCCTGGACGTCGGCGCGGGGACCGGCCGTTACGCCACGCCCCTGGCCGCGCGGCTGGACTGGGTGACGGTCGTCGAGCCCTCCCAGGCGATGCGCGACCAGATCGCGCCGGCTGCCAACATGACGGTGATCGGCAGCTCGTGGCAGGACGCCGAGCCGGCGCCGGCCGACCTGGTCATCTGCGTCCACGTGCTCTACCCGCTCGCAAAGCCGGCGCCGTTCATCGAGAAGCTGGAGCGATCGGCCAGGGAGCGCGTGTTCGTGGTGCTGCGGGACAGCCCCAACGGGCACCCCGGCGAGGTGATGATGCGGCCCGGCCGGGCGCGCGAGCCGTGGCTCCGCGACTGCCTCCTGCTGCTGCGCCAGATGGGCATCCGGCCGGAGATGGCCATGGCGACCACCGCCTCGACATACCGCTACGACAGCCTGGAGGTCGCGCTGGAGCAGTGCCGGAGCCACGTGGGCCTGGGCTGGGACGAGGAGCGCGGGCGTGCGTGGCTCGAGGCGAACCTGCGACCCGACGAGGACGGCACGCTGGTGTACGAGACCGGCGAGATCAGCTCGGGGGTGCTGCACTGGAAGCCGAGAACCTGATCCTGCGGCCGGTTCGGCCGGCCGACCACCAGCGCGTGCTGGAGATCTCGACGGAGGGCGGGCAGGCCGGGGACTACCTGGCGGACGTGTTCGACGCCTGGGTGGCCGACCCGGGTGCGAGCTTCCAGGCGGCCGAGATCGACGGCATCGTGGTCGGGCTCCAGCGTCTGCGGCCGATCGCGCGCGGCGTCATGTTCTACGAGGGCCTGCGGGTGGCGGCGAGCCATCGCCGGCGCGGCATCGCCAGGTGGATGCTCCGCGAGGCGATCGCCGAGGCTCGCGGTCTCGGGTTCGAGCGGATGCGCCTGTACACGGGCAGCCCGGATGCCGGCCGGCTCTTCACGAACGAGGGCTTCCGCCTCCTGGTCGACTGCCTCACCTGGTCGGCGCGCCGCATGGAGGGCGGGGACCCACCCCGGCTGGCGTCGCCGGCCGAGGCGGCCAGCCTGGCCGAGCGGGTGCGGCAGGACCAGGCGCTCGCCGCGTACGGCGGCGTCAGCGCGGACTGGCACGGCGCCCTCGACGTCGACGCCCCCCTGCTGGAACGCCTCGGCGAGCAGGGATTGGTACGGGTGGCGGCCGGTGGGCGCGGCCTGGCGCTGCTGCGCGCCGGCGCGCGCCAGCGGCTGTGGGTCACCTTCCTCGCCGGATCGGGCGCCGCGGTGCAGGATCTGCTGATGGCCCTCCGCTTCGAGGCGGACTCGGTGGGAATGGCCGAGGTGCGTGTGCTGGCGCCCTCCCACCACCCCGCCGCCGCCGACCTGGGCGAGGTCGGCTACCATCTCGCCGAGGATGAAGGACACGCGTATGTCTATGCTCTGGAGCTCTGACGGATGAGCCGCCGCTACGTGGTCATCGGCAACGGCATCGCCGGGCAGACGTGCGCCGAGGAGCTGCGTGCGCGCGACTCCGAGTGCTCGATCGTGATGCTCGCGGCCGAGCGGCATCCGCTGTACAACCGCGTCGCCCTCCCCCGCTTCCTGCGCGGCCAGGTCCGGGAGGAGAAGGTGATGATGCGAACGGTCGACGACTATCAGAAGAAGGCGCTGGAGATCCACTTCGAGACGTGGGTGACCGAGGTGGACGTCGTCCAGAAGGTGGTGCGCACCAACCGCGGGCAGGAGTTCCCGTACGACGCGCTGCTGATCGCGACGGGCGGCCGGCCCAAGCCGCCGCCCTGGCCCGGCTCCGAGGAGGTGTCGGAGGTCCACGGCTTCCAGACGCTCGACGACACCAAGGCGATCATGGAGAAGGCCGACCAGTCGAAGAGCGTGCTGGTGATGGGCGGCAGCTTCATCGCGTACGAGCTGGCCGAGGGGGTCGTGCACCGGGGCAAGTCCCGGGTGACATGGATCATGCGCGGTCCCTGGTTCCTGCGCTACGTGCTGGATGCGGAGGGCGGGCGGCTCTGCCGGCAGCTGGGCGAGGAGGCGGGCGTCGAGTTCGCCTGTGAGGACGAGGTCGACCGATTCTCACGCCACAACGGCCAGTTCCTGGCCGAGACGGCATGCGGCCGGCGGGTGGAGTTCGACATGCTGGCGTACGGCGTGGGGCTCGACTACTACGTGGAGCCGACGAGGGGAACCGGGATCGAGCTGAAGCGCGGCATCGTGACGGACTCCAAGCTGCGCACGGCGGCGCCGGACGTGTACGCGGCCGGCGACGTGGCGGTCTTCTACGACCGCATGATCGGCAAGCACAACCAGATGGGCACGTGGGACAACGCCGAGGCGCACGGCAAGACCGCGGCGCACAACATGGCGGGCGAGGACGAGGACTTCTTCGACGTGCCCACCTACACGACGACGATGTTCGGCTCGACGCTGGCGGTGATGGGCATCACGCCGGACGTGCAGCCCGACCTGGAGTCGGTGCGGACGTACTCGTTCGAGGAGAAGTTCTTCCGCAAGCTGTTCTTCATGGACGGCCGGCTGGTCGGCGCGATCATGATCGGCCCGCCCAAGGGACGCAAGAAGCTGATCGAGATCATGCGATCGATGCGGCTGATCGAGGGCGACCGCGAGGCCCTGCTCGACCCGGCGAACCTGAAGTAGCGCCCGCAGGCGGCGGTTCGACCTCACGGCTCGACCCGCCGGCGCTGCGGTTGAGCGTCGAACTGGCGGACAACCTGACAGCGCGGTAGCCTGGTTTCATGTCCTGGCGCGAGCGGGTCGTCGGCTTCGTCGAGGAGCAGCGCTGGCTCGACCAGCTCGGTGACGCCGCCACCGACGTCGCCCGGCCCTTCCTGGACGACCCGGCCGCCCGGCGGCCGCTCGCCGTCCTTCGCGGCGAATGGCTCGGCCATCCCCTCCATCCGCCGCTGACCGACCTGCCGATCGGCTGCTGGACGGCCTCCGTCCTGCTCGACCTCGTCTGCGAATCGCGAGCCGCGGGTGTGCTCACCGCCGCCGGATCGGCCGCCGCCGTCGGGACCATGGCCGCGGGATTCGCCGACTGGACCGCCTCCGAGGGTCGCATCCGGCGCCTCGGCGTCCTGCACGCGGTCCTGAACACGGGCGCGCTGGGCATCCAGCTCTGCTCTCTGGGCGCGCGGCTCCGGCGCAGGAAGCTGCGCGCGCTCTCGCTCTCTCTGCTCGGCCTGTCCGTCGCCGCCGCCTCCGCGTGGCTCGGCGGCGAGATGGTCTACGGCCAGCCCGTCCGCACCGAGCAGTAGACGCACCGGCGAGCCCCCTCTTCTTGCAACGGATGCCCGCCTGCCGTACAATTCCACTCAAGGCATATGGCATTCGCTCACAGTGAAACACCGGAACATGTGCGGGCCACGCTCGGCGCGATCCTCCGCCGGCGGCGGGAGGCCAACGAGTGGTCGCTGGTCGATATCGCCAGCGCGGCGGCCATCTCGACCGGTCACCTCTCGGAGGTGGAGCGGGGCCGCAAGGACATCTCGACGGACCGGCTGGTCGCACTCGCGCGCGCCCTGGACACCAACGCCGGGGAGCTCTACCTGGAGCTGGGCAGGGAGCTCGGCGCCGGCGAGGCGGTCAGCGCCGTGGCGTGGGAGGCCGATCCGCGGGTGCAGCTCCGCCGGATGAGCGAGTCGCTCGACCGCGACGCCCTGCGCACGGTCGCCCGATTCACGACCTTCCTGGCCATGACCGAGAGTGCGCCCCGCAAGCGCCCGATCGGGTTTCTGAGGTGAGTGACATGATCGTCCCGACCGTGATCGAGACCACCGGGCACGGCGAGCGCGCCTACGACATCTACTCGCGCCTGCTGCGCAACCGCATCGTCTTCGTCGGCAGGGCGATAGACGACGCCGTCGCGAACACCGTCGTCGCCCAGCTCCTGTTCCTGCAGAGCGAGGACCCGGAGGCGGACATCTCGCTCTACATCAACAGCCCGGGCGGCTCGGTGGACGCCGGCCTGTCGATCTACGACACCATGCACCTGGTCCAGCCCGACGTCAGCACGTTCTGCACCGGCCTGGCCGCCAGCATGGCCTCGGTCCTCCTGGCCGGCGGGGCGGCGGGCAAGCGCTTCGCCCTGCCGCACTCACGCATCCTGATCCACCAGCCATGGAGCCCCGGCATCCAGGGACCGGCCGCCGACATCGAGATCCAGGCTCGGGAGATCCTGCGTCAGCGCGAGGAGCTGGTCGACCTCTACGTCAGGCACTGCGGACGGCCGAAGGAGCAGGTCGAGCGGGACATCGACCGCGACAACTTCATGAGCCCCGAGCAGGCCACGGACTGGGGCCTGATCGACGGCGTCCTGGAGCGGCCGCCCTCCGTCTGACCCGGCGGCGCGCCGGTGTGTAGCATGCTTCTCAGCCGCAGGGGCTAAGCTTCGTGAGCGCATATGGCCCGCCGATATTCACGTGGCCCGTTCGATCCCTTCGATCAGCCGCCGTTCGGCGGCCTTCGCGAGGTGCAGCTCCCGCGCCCGCCCAGGCGCTTCTGGATCGGCCTCGGGTTCATCGGGGCGGCCCTGCTGGTCGTCCTCCTGACCCAGCCGGTCGTCGGCCTGCTCACGGAGGTCCAGTGGTATGACGCGCTGGGCATCAAGGGCGTCTACCTGACCCGTGTCTGGCTGGAGCTGCTGGTGTTCTTCGGCAGCCTCATCATCTCGGTCCTGTTCGGCGCCCTCAACGTCGCGGTCACGCTCCGAGTCCGCAGCGGGAGCGCCCTGCGGGCGCTCGGCGTCCGTCGCCGGACGCTGTGGAGCGCGGCCGGCGCCGCGGGCGTCGGGGCCGTCGTCGTGCTCTCGCTGATCCTGTCCGGCAGCATGGTGTCGCGCTGGCAGGACCTGGCGCTCTACCTGCATCCCGTCAGCACCGGTGTCAAGGAGCCGGTGTACGGCCTCGACGTCAGCTTCTACCTGCTGACGCTGCCGTTCCTGCACGACGTCCTGACGTGGCTGATCGTCATGTTGTTCCTGGTCGGCCTGGTGGTCATCGGTCTGTACGGCTGGCGGGGCGACACCTTCGACCTTCGCCTGCCGCCACGGGCCATCGCCCACGTATCGGTCCTGCTGGGCGGCCTGGCCCTGCTGCTGGCCGCCAGCTCCTTCCTCGACCGGTACGACCTGCTGTTCGCCCACAACGGCTACGTGTACGGCGCCGGCTACACGGACGTCCACGCGAGGATCGGCCTGGCCGTTCTCCGCACGGTCCTCGGCGTCCTGCTCGCGCTGCTGCTCTTCGCCAACGTCGCTCTGCAGCGACCCGCCGTGCTCGTCGGGGCCGTGGCGGTCTGGCTGGCGGCGGCGCTGATCTCCACGATCTATCCCGCGCTGGTGCAGCGCGTCACGGTGCAGCCCGCCGAGATCAGCCAGGAGGCTCCCTACATCTCGCGCGAGATCCAGGGCACGCGCACCGCCTTCGGTTTGAGCAACGTGCAGACGGCGCCGTACACGGGCGACGCTCCACTGACGGCCAAGGAGGTCGCGGACGACCAGGCCACCATCCAGAACCTCAGGCTGTGGGACAACCGGCAGCTCCAGGACACCTACCAGCAGCTCCAGTCGATCCGGACGTACTACACGTTCAACGACATCCAGCTGGACCGCTACCCCGTCCAGGGCCGCACCGTCCAGCTGGAGATCAGCCCCCGGGAGCTGGATCAGAACCGGCTGCCGCCGCAGGCCCAGAGCTGGGTCAACCAGCACCTGCAGTACACGCACGGCTACGGCGTGGCCGCCAGCCCGGTCAGCGCCGTCGTCGGAGAGGGTCTGCCGGACTACGTGGCCAAGGACATCCCGCCCAGCGGCTCGCTGACGGTCGACCGGCCCGCGATCTACTTCGGCCAGGCCAACGGCGACTACACGCTGGCCCCGTCGGCCGAGCAGGAGTTCGACTACCCCAAGGGCACCGACAACGTCCGGACCAGCTACGAGGGCACCCACAGCCCGCGGCTGGACGGCGCCAACCGGCTGCTGTGGTCGCTGCGCACCGGGGACTTCAACATGCTGGTCTCCAGTCAGGTGCAGGACCGGACGGAGATCCTGTACCGGCGCAAGGTCCAGGACCGCATCCAGGCCATCGCCCCCTTCCTGCAGATCGCGGAGCAGCCGTACGTGGTGGTCGTCGACGGAAAGCTCTACTGGGTCCAGGACGCCTACACCGGCTCGTCGAACTACCCGTACTCCCAGCCGGCGGACGGGACGTCAGGGCAGAACTACCTCCGCAACTCCGTCAAGGTCGTGGTGGACGCCTACGAGGGGACCGTCGACTTCTACATCTCGGATCCCACCGACCCGATCATCCGGGCCTACGCCAGCACGTTCCCCGGACTGTTCAAGCCGCTCTCCAGCATGTCGGACGGCCTGCGGGCGCACCTGCGCGTGCCCGAGGGGCTGTTCCGGGTCCAGGCGAGCGTCTACAGCACGTACCACGTCACGGACCCGTCGACCTTCTACAACCGCGAGGA
Source organism: Candidatus Dormiibacterota bacterium (assembly GCA_036500885.1). GTDB lineage: Bacteria > Chloroflexota > Dormibacteria > Dormibacterales > Dormibacteraceae > CF-161. Next base: position 6,296 of record DASYBH010000244.1, on the reverse strand, counting down.
CGTCTACGACGCGCCGCTCGACCCCTACTACGTCGAGATGCGGCTGCCCGGGCATACCCAGACGGAGTACCTGCAGATCATCCCGTTCACGCCGTACCGCAAGCAGAACCTGGTCGGCTGGCTGGCCGTCCGCAACGACGCGCCCAACTACGGGCAGATGGTGTCGTACGTGCTGCCCAAGGACAAGGCGATCCTGGGACCGCAGCAGATCCTGAGCCGCATCCAGCAGACCACCCAGATCTCGAGCGACCGCACGCTGTTCAACTCGAACGGCTCCACCGTGATCGACGGCAACCTGCTCGTGGTGCCCGTGGGCGACTCGTTCCTCTACTTCGAGCCGTGGTACCTCAAGTCGACCACGCAGAGCCAGAGCCTGCCCGAGCTGAAGCGGATCATCCTGGCCGATGCCTCGACGACCGGCATCGTGGCGTACCAGAGCACGCTCGACGCGGCGCTGGCGCAGATCACGGGCCAGGAGATCACCACCGGCACGGTCACCGGCACGCCGCCGCCCGGACCGGCGCCACCTGGGTCGACGGGGTCGACGGGTACGGCAGCCTCGCCGCAGGCCGCCGCCCTGGTCACGCAGGCCCTCCAGCACTACAACGCGGCGCAGGACGCTCTCAAGCAGGGCGACCTCGCCAAGTACCAGAGCGAGATGAACCAGGTCGGCCAGCTCCTCCAGCAGGTGCAGGGCCTCCAGGCCAGCTCGACCGCGCCGTCACCCACGCCGTCGCCCGGCCACTGAACCGGCCCGGGGGGAGGTGCGGGTCTCCCCCCGGGTTCGGTCCATGGGCGTCTGGATGAGTGATTCCGTAATGACGTGCAGTGTCCTGGCGAAAGGCGGCGCGTTCTGGCCCCTTCCCGGCGGCCGTGAACCCGTCCCGCTCGGACGAGCGCGTCCCGCAAGCGCGCCTTACAATCGGGGCAGTTGGCGCCCCTCCCGATCGCTGCCGTGGATGTCCCGGCTGGCCTTCGCCGGCCGGTCAAGCAGCGCTCGCGCCTCGTCCGCCGCTCGGGACCTCCACACACGCGGGTGTCCTTCGTCCATCCCTCCGAGCTCGAGTTCGCCCGGTTCCTCGACTACTACCGGATACGCTGGGTGTACGAGCCGATGGCGTTTCCCATCGCGTGGGAGGGGAACAGGGTCACGGAGATGTTCGCGCCCGACTTCCACCTCCCGGAGCACGACCTCTACGTCGAGATCACCACGATGAAGCAGCGCCTCGTCACGCCCAAGAACCGCAAGGTCCGCCGGCTGCGCGAGCTCTACCCCGACGTCAACGTCAGGCTGCTCTACCGCAAGGACTTCGATCAACTGCTGGCGCCGGCCGGCTACGCCCGGACCGACATCCATCACCTGCGCCAGGACCAGATCCAGGAGATCCTGGTCTCACCCGTCGAGCTGGAGACACGCGTGCACGCGCTGGGCCGCAGGATCTCCCGCGACTTTCGAGGCCGGTCGATGGTGCTGGTCGGGGTGCTGAAGGGCATCACCTTCTTCCTCGCCGACCTCGCCCGCCAGATCACGGTCCCGGTGGCGATCGACTACCTGAGCGTGGCGCGGTACTCGCGCGACGATCCGCCCGGCACGCGGCGCATCACCATCGATCGGAACGTCGACTACCCGATCGACGGCCGGCACGTCCTGCTCGTGGAGGACGTCATCAACACCGGCATGACGCTCGACTACGTCATGGGCGTGCTCCGCGAACGCCGGCCGGCCTCGGTGGAGGTCGTCACGCTGCTCGACCGGCCGTCCCGGCGCATCGCGGACGTCCACGCGCGGTACACCGGCTTCCAGATCCCCAACGACTACGTCGTCGGGTACGGGCTCGGCTACCGGGAGCTGTACCGGAACCTCCCGTTCATCTGCACGCTGAAGCCCTCGGTGTACGCTCCGGACGCCGTGGCGGCGGGGCCCATGCTGGAGCTGGCCTCCGACTGACCGGGTGCCGCGCTTTCTGGCCCCTGGACGTTCTGTATCCTCAGAGTTACCGTACTCAGCGCGGGTGGGGCGTCCAATACGGTAGGGGGGGCGCGACTCGAACGGTCGGCGGCGAGAAGGGGCCGGCGGGCAGCGTTCCCCGGTTCTTGGAGGCAGGTGGATGCGTGAAGCAGTGATCGTCGAGGCGGTGCGCACGCCGCTGGGCAGGCGCAATGGGAAGCTGAAGGATCTCCACCCCGTCGTCCTGGGCTCGATGGTGCTCCAGGAGGTGGTGCGCCGGGCCGGGATCGAGCCCGGCCTGGTGGAGGACGTGGTGTTCGGATGCGTGAGCCAGGTCGGAGAGCAGGGCCTGAACGTCGCGAGGAACGCCTGGCTGACCGCCGGCTTCCCGTTCGAGACGCCGGCCACCACGGTGGATCGCCAGTGCGGCTCCAGTCAGCAGGCGATCCATTTCGCCGCGAACCTCATACAGAGCGGGGTCGCCGACGTCACGATCGCGGGTGGGGTCGAGTCGATGTCCCGCGTCCCGATGGGCTCCAGCGTGGCGCAGGGTCCCGGCCACGCGTTCCCGCCGGAGCTGCTCGAGCTGTACGACATGGTGCCCCAGGGCATCTCGGCCGAGCTGGTCGCCCGCAAGTACGGCGTCAGCCGGCGCGAGATGGACGAGTTCGGCGTCCGCAGCCATCAGCGGGCGGCCGAGGCCACGGCGAAGGGCCACCTCGCCGCGCAGATCATGCCGGTCGAGCTCGGCTCGAACGGCCACACCGAGACGATGACGGCCGACGAGGGCATCCGCGCCAACGCCACCTACGAGGCGGCCGCGGCGCTGAAGCCGGCCTTCAACCCGGACCACTCGATCACGGCGGCCAACTCCAGCCAGATCACCGACGGCGCCGCCGCCGTACTCCTGATGAGCGCGGACAGGGCCCGCGAGCTCGGCATCCGGCCCCGGGCGAAGATCATCGCCCAGAAGGTCGTCGGCTGCGACCCCGTGCTGATGCTGGAGGGGCCCATCCCCGGCACCGCGGCCGTGCTGAAGCAGGCCGGGTTGGAGCTGCGGGACATCGACCTCTTCGAGATCAACGAGGCGTTCGCGTCGGTCGTGCTGGCCTGGGCCAGGGAGACGGGCGCCGACCTGGAGAAGACGAACGTCAACGGCGGAGCGATCGCGATCGGGCACCCCCTGGGAGCCTCCGGCGCGCGGCTGATGAACCACCTCCTCCACGAGCTGGAGCGCCGCGACCTGCGGTACGGCCTGGAGTCGATGTGCTGCGGCGGCGGTATCGGCACGGCCACGATCATCGATCGCAAGGTCTGAGGCGGATGGGCGTGTTCGACAGCCTGGACAGGGTCCGGCCATACCGGATCTGGGACGGCGCGGTGGCCCGCGCCGTCGCCGGTGAGCGGATCACGTTCGCCGTGGTCGACCTCGAACCCGACCTGGAGGTCCCCGAGCACCACCACCCGAACGAGCAGGTCGGCATGGTGCTCAAGGGATTCGTCACGATGACGGTGGACGGCGAATCGCGCCGGCTGGGCGTCGGGGAGACGTACGTCATCCCCGGCAACGTGCCGCACGGAGCCCGGACCGGACCGGAGGGCGCGTCGGTGCTGGACGTCTTCAGTCCGATCCGCGAGGACTGGGAGCAGTTGCAGCGGCTCGACCCGAGCGCCGGTGCGTGGCCTACCTAGAGGGCCCGGCAGAGGAAGCAGTCCAGCTCAGCGAACCCGCCCTGCGGCGGCAGGTGGCCGTTGAGCTCGGTGTGCCCCCCGACCGGGTGGCGGGCATCGACCGCGGTGTGCTCGAGGCCATCGAGCGCCGCTTCGAGGAGTTGAAGGAGGAGGCTGCGGTCGACGAGATGACGGGCGCCCTGCGCCGTGCCGCCGGCATGGCGCAGCTCGAACGCGAGGTGCGTCGCGCCCGCCGCTTCGACGACCGGAAGATGGTGGTGGCATTCGTCGACCTCGACCACCTCAAGGAGATCAACGACACGCTCGGCCATGCGGCCGGCGACGCGGTCCTGCGCGAGCTGGCCGCCGCCCTGCGCCGCCGGCTGCGAGCCTACGACCTGGTGATTCGCTGGGGAGGTGACGAGTTCGTCTGCAGCCTGCCGGGCGCCGGCCTGGAGGCGGCCGAGCGGGCGCTGGAGGACATCCGCACCGAGCTGTACGCGCGCACCGGCCGCACGTTCAGCACCGGCTACACCGAGCTGAGCCACGACGGCGACGCGGAGTCGCTGGTGGCGAGGGCCGACGCCGACTACTACGAGCGCAGGCGTCGCGACAGGTGCGGTCCGGGCAGGCAGAACCGCCAGGGCCTCTCGGCCCACTCGCCGGCGTACTCGACACCGATGCGTGTCGTCTGGACCACCTCACCGGGGCCGGGCCGGCAGCCGTCGTCGACGACGTAGAGCGTGGGCGGCTGGAGCGCGACCCCGTTCAGTGAACGGTCGATGGCGAGCGCCCTGCAGACCAGCCCGGGGCCGGAGCACCGGCCGACCCCGGGACCCGGCTCCAGCGCCCGCACCAGGATCGCCTCGGGGAGGCCCTCCGGTCGGGTGACGAAGTTCAGGCAGTTGTGCATGCCGTAGATGAAGTAGACGTAGGCGTGTCCGGGCGGCCCGAACATCGCCTTCGTGCGGGGTGTCAGGCCGCGCCAGGAGTGGGCGGCTCGATCGTGGGGACCGCGGTAGGCCTCGACCTCCACGAGGCGCCCGAAGCGGACCTGCCCGTCCACCTCGCGCACGAGCACCTTGCCCAGCACGTCGTGGGCCACCTCGAGCGTGTCGCGCTCGAAGAAAGCGGGCCCGAGCACGGTCCCGGATGGGCGGGCAACCTCCGTCTGCACGTGTGCACTATATGAGGAGAACCCCGACCGCCTCGTCGTGAGCCCGCACGGGCCCGCTGAACAAATCCACCGAGAAGGAGCTTCGAACCAATGGCAACCGCCACAGTGACCTCGCTCAGCGACATCGAAGCGATTCTGGGCGACGAATCCGCCAGCCTGCTACAGCATCGCTGCGAGACGGTCGCCAAGGAGCGCCTGCACCTGCCCGGGCCCGACTTCGTCGACCGGGTGTGGGCTGGCAGCGACCGCAGTCCGCGCGTGCTGCGCAGCATCCAGACCCTCTTCGACCACGGCCGCCTGTCGGGCACCGGCTACGTGTCCATCCTGCCCGTGGACCAGGGCATCGAGCACTCGGCCGGCGCGTCGTTCGCCCCCAACCCCGACTACTTCGACGGCGAGAACATCGTGAAGCTCGCCATCGAGGGCGGCTGCAACGCGGTCGCCTCGACCTTCGGGGTGCTCGGTTCGGTCGCCCGCAAGTACGCCCATCGGATCCCGTTCATCGTCAAGCTCAACCACAACGAGTTCCTGACCTACCCGAACAAGTACGACCAGATCCTGTTCGGCACGGTTCGTGAGGCGTGGGAGCTGGGCGCGGTCGCCGTTGGCGCGACCATCTACTTCGGCTCCGAGCAGTCCAGCCGGCAGATCGTCGAGATCGCGCGGGTCTTCCACGAGGCGCACGAGCTGGGCATGGCGACCGTGCTGTGGTGCTACCTCCGCAACAGCGCGTTCGTCAAGGACGGCACCGACTACCACCTCGCCGCCGACCTGACCGGCCAGGCGAACCACCTCGGCGTGACGATCGAGGCGGACATCATCAAGCAGAAGGCGCCAGAGAACAACGGCGGCTTCAACGCCCTGAAGTTCGGCCGGACGTCGAAGCTGGTGTACGAGCAGCTGACGACGGACCACCCGATCGACCTGAGCCGCTACCAGGTCGTCAACTGCTACATGGGCCGGGTCAGCCTGATCAATTCCGGCGGCGCGTCGTCGGGCGAGACCGACCTCAAGGAAGCCGTCAAGACCGCGGTCGTCAACAAGCGGGCGGGCGGCACCGGCCTCATCTCGGGGCGAAAGGCGTTCCAGCGACCGATGCGCGAGGGCGTCACGCTCCTGAACGCGATCCAGAACGTGTACCTCAACCCCGACGTCACGGTCGCATAGTCGCGACCGGGATCGGGCGTCGAGGGCCGGAGACCCGGGCGTTCCGGGTCTCCGGCACATGGGGGGTGGTTGTCAGGTTCATCCGCCACGCAGCTCCTGGCGACATGATACCCAAACGAATGTTCGCGAGGCAACGCCGGCGCACGAGTTAGGGCCCATTCCCACAGCCCGACAAAATCCCAGGGTGGCCGGAAGCAAGACATCCCACGGTCGTAAGAAGTCAAGCGGAAAGGGCGAAGCGTACGCGTGTTCCCATGCCGGGCGAGGGTTATCCACAGCTGCCCGGAAGGAGTCATGCCGCGATGGCCTCCTCTTGCGGCCAGGCGATGTCCT
>DASYBH010000243.1:0-6795 GCA_036500885.1 Candidatus Dormiibacterota bacterium | reverse complement strand
ATAAGCAGGTGGCCACAAGTTCTGTCCGGAACCGATCTGGGGCGCTCGCGATCTGTCCGAGCGAGTTGAAGCACGGGGTCACGAAGAGCACGGAGACGCACGGAGGGGTCGGCAACATGTTCCGCGGTGAGCGCCCAGAGCGCACAGGCGTGGTCTGGGCTGGGAGCGTCGGGAGCAGCACCGTACCCTCCGTGCGTCTTCGTGTCCTCCGTGCCTCCGTGCTTCAGACCAATTCAGAATAATTCGTCTTCTCGGCGGGCCTGACCGAGTGGGACGGCCGCTCTCAACAGCCGCCGCTTCCCAGACCGACCGGGCGAAAGATCCTGAGTACGATGAGAGCCGTGGTGTCGAAGCACGCCGACCTCGACGGGCCGGTGCACTACCTCGACTTCGGCGGCAGCGGTGCTCCCGTCGTCTGCGTGCACGGCCTGGCCGGCTCCGCCCTCAACTGGATGGCCGTGGGGCCTCTGCTGGCGAGGCGGCGGCGCATCCTGGCCGTCGACCTGCGCGGGTTCGGGAGGACGCCGCTGGGCGGTGGCACGCGGCTGCGCGACAACCAGGGCCTGCTCGACCGCTTCGTGCGCGAGGTCGCCGGCGCGCCCGCCACGCTGGTCGGCAACTCCATGGGCGGGCTGCTCTCCGTCCTGCAGGCGGCGGCCAGCCCGGAGACGGTGTCGAGCCTGGTGCTCGTCGACCCCGCCCTGCCGTGGCGCGGCCGGCGGCCCTTCGATGCGACCATCTGGGCGTTCGTCGGCATCGCTCTGCCGCCCATCGCCGGGGAGGCCGCCATGGGCTGGACGGCGCGGCGCTGGGGCGCCAGGCAGATCGTCGCGCGGGTGCTCGCCGCCTGCTGCGTCGACCCCGGCCGCGTGCCGGATGAAATGGTGCGCACGCTGGTCGACCAGGAGACCGAGCGGATCACCTCGAAGCGCAGCGGTCGGGCGCTGGCCCAGGGAACCCGCTCCCTGCTCTGGGCGCTCGGCCAGCGCGACCTGATGCGGCGGTTCGAGAGCGTGCGGGCGCCCGTGCTCGTCGTGCAGGGAGAGCGCGACCGGTTCGTTCCGGCCGACTTCTCCCGCGCCATCGCGAGCCACTGCGGCTGGCACCTGGCAGAGCTGCCCGGGGTCGGGCACGTGCCGATGATGGAGGCCCCTGACGACTTCCTCCGGGTGACGCTCGGCTGGCTCGAGTCGCACCAGACGGCGGCCGCGTAGGAGACGGACGGCGGTGGCGCGGCTCGCCGATCGCGGACTGCCACCGCTCCACCACCTGGGCCGCATCGACAGCCCGCCGCCGATCTGGCGCGAGGCCCGGGCGCGCCTGGAGCACGCCAGGCTGCTGCGCGACCCGGTGCTCCTCGGCGACGGGCTCCCGCGCGGCGACGGCCGCCCGCTGCTGCTGGTGCCCGGTTTCATGGGCAGCGACGCCTCTCTCGCCACGATGAGCGAGTGGCTGCGGCGGCTCGGCTACCACGTGGAGCAGTCCGGTCTCACGTTCAACGTCCGCGACTCGGAGACGGTGCTGGACGCGCTGACGCCGCGCGTCGCGGACCTCCATGACCGCCACGGGCGGCGGGTCACGCTCATCGGTCACAGCAGGGGCGGGCTGCTGGCCAAGGTGCTGGCCGACCGCCACCCGGGGCTGGTGGAACACGTCGTCGGCCTCGGCTCCCCGTTCACCGACCCGTTCGACCTGCACCCCCTGACGATGGTCGCGGTGCGGGTGGCCCAGGCGGCGAACCTGGTGCGCTTCCGCCGCACGAGCAGCGTCGAGATCGCCTTCCTGCGCGACCTGGACGCGCCGGCCCGCGTGCCGGTCACCTCCATCTACTCCCGCAGCGACGGCATCGTGCACTGGGAGGCGTGCCTGCGGCCCGACGCGACCTGCCTGGAGGTGGACGGCAGCCACACGGGCCTCGGCGTCAACCGGGAGGTCTATGCGGTCCTGGCTCGCGTCCTGGCAACCCATCCTCGGCAGCGCTCCGCCCACGGGTGAACGGCCGGCGCAGGCGCCTGGCCATCGCCGTGAACTCGGCGGTTGCGCCCTCCAGCTGTCCGGCGAACCGCTCCAGGTCCGGCACCAGGTCGCGGTCGGCGCTGAGCCCGATGTGCACGCCGCCGTCGTACGAGACCAGCGCGACGTTCAGCCCTAGCGTGTGGCGGACGGGCGCGAACGGCCAGACCTCCAGCATCCGCGCCCCACCCGTGTAGAAGGGCGCCCGCGGGCCCGGGACGTTCGTGACGACCATGTTCACGCGCGACTGGAGGCCGACGCGAGGCTCGGAGGCGAGCCGGCTGCCCAGCACGTGCAGCGTGCCCGGCACCCACGAGGTGACCTCCGAGAGGTCGCCGGCCGCCACGGCCTGGCCCGTGCGCTCCAGCTCGCCCGTCGCCGCGACGATGCGCGCCAGCCGCGTGACCGGGGGCATCGGCCCGATGGGCAGGTCGACGACCACGCCGCTCACGTGGCTGCCCAGCGGGTGGCGCCGCCTGACGTCGCGGACGCTGACCGGGCAGAGCACCCGCATCGAGCCCGCCCGCGGCTCGCCGCGCTCCTCCAGCCACTGGCTGGTCGCCTCCGCCACCACGGCCAGCACGACGTCGTCGACCGTCGCGGCGAAGATCTCCTGGATCTCCTTCAGCTCGGCCAGCGGCACGACCAGGTTGTGGAGCCTGCGGTCGGGGCCGATCAGCCGGTTGAAGAAGAGCTGCGGGCCCGGGCGTACCAGCGACAGGGCCAGCGTCGCCGCACCGGCCCATGGCGAGGCCATCGCCTCCTGGGCGGCGCCGCGCACCAGCCCCGGCAGCTTGAACGGCAGCGTCAGCGGGTTCACGTTCGCCAGCCGGTGGAGCCCGTCCAGCGTGTCCATCGCCAGGCTGAGGTCGTCCGGCGCCGGCCGCGGGCGCCATGGCCGCGGCGCCGGCGCCGGCGATTCCGGATCCGGGTCGAGGAGCACGGTGGCGATGTCCACCGTCGATGTGCCGTCCACCATCGCGTGGTGCACCTTGGTGATCAGCGCCACGCGACCGCCGCTGAGGCCGTCGACGACGTGCAGCTCCCAGAGCGGGCGGCGCACGTCCAGCCGCTCGGCCCACACCTCGGCCGCGTACTCCAGCAGGAGATCGTCGGTGCCGGGCCGGGCCAGCGTCGCGAAGCGAACGTGGTGGCCGAGGTCGAAGTCGGGGTCGTCGACCCAGACCGGGTGGCCCAGGTTGAGGGGGCGGAAGCGAACCCGCTGCCGGTAGCGCGGCGCCAGGTGCAGGCGCTCCTCGAGCGTCCGCGCGACCCCGCGGGCGCCGCGTCCACCGGCCACGAGCGGCTGGCCGTCGAAGATGTACACGGCCCCGGCGTGAAGGGGCGCCTCGGACCGCTCGGCATGGAGGAAGAAGGCGTCGAGCGCCGTCAGCTCCTCGTGGAACGTCACGGTCTCCTCGGCCACCCCCCCACGGTACGCTGCCCGCCGGGATCCGGCGTGATCGCGGCGCCGATGCAGCGCGCACCGGGCCGCTGCTAGCCTCTGCGGACGTCCGAGGCCCGAAACCCGTCCTCTGACCGACCCGTTACCCCAGGTGGGGGTGTCCAGTCTCAAGTGAGGGGAAGCCGTATGACCATCAGCCTGACCACGTCCGCCGCACAGAGCCTCTTGACCGAGGGGTACTGCAGGTTCCAACTGGCCAACGGCACTCCGGCGGCCAAGATCGCGAGCGGCCTGGCCCGCCTGCAGGCCGCGGTAGACAACCTCCCCCCCGATCCCTACGCGCCCTCCGCGAACCGCTACCGGCGCTACTCCAACGGGATCCTGCTGCCGTGGTCCCGCCAGGTGGAATGGATGCCCAACCTGCACGGGGAGCATGGACCGTACAGCGAGTACTACCAGGCGGACTTCAACCCCGAATACCGGTCGATGGTCCGGCGCATGGTGCCGTTCAACGACGAGCTCAAGCACGACCCGTTCCTGAACGACATCATCTGGCACGACTTCGACCTCACCTTCTGGGACGAGTCGCAGCTCATCCGCCCGTTCGTCGTGGGCGTGCACCTGGTCAAGCTGCTGGTCGAGAACGCCACCGACCGCGCGGTGTCGTCACCGGACATGCTGCACCAGGACGGCGAGCCGTTCACCTTCGTCCACCTGATCAAGCGCGACAACGCCGCCGGCGTGACGACCGCGGTGGCGCTGCCGAGCGCCGCCGGCAAGAAGCCGGAGGAGGTGGACCCGGCGACGATCCACACGCAGTTCGCGCTGCTGGAACCGCTGGAGTCGTACGGCGTGCACGATCCGAGGGTCTCCCACTACGTCAGCGGGCTGGAGCGCGGCCCCGAGAACCGCCCCGGCGTGCGGGCGGCCCTGCTGACCGACTTCACCCCGCTGGTGCCGCTGGTCGACTGAGGTCGACTTGGCCCCTCCCCCGCGAGGGGGGAGGGGCCAGACGCGCTACTCGGGGCGCGCTCCGGGCGGCGCCGGCGGACGGTCCTCCCGCTCGTGGCGGTGGAACTCGCCGGCGCAGCTCACCGCGACGCGGATCGCCGGCCGGTCGCCGTGGACCTGGATCAGGTGGAAGCGGTTCGCCGGAGCCAGGATCCACTCGCCGGGACCGGCGTGGATCGGCTCCGGCTCGCCCTCCACGGTCCAGGAGAGGTCGCCCTCGTGCACGTACCAGCACTCCTCCGTCAGGTGGTAGTGCCAGTCGTTCCGGTGACCCGGCGCCTGGCAGATCACGGTGACCACGAAGCGGTCGTTGGCCACGATCCGCTCGACCCACGGCGCCGGACCGCGCCGCGCCGCGATCTCCCCGACGTCCACCTTCAGCTGTCCGGCCCGCAGCGTCGGGCCCGCGGTGGTGCTCATATCTCCTCCCTCCCCATCACGGCCTGGGTACGCCGGCCAGCTCGGGGAGCGCGGCCAGCCTGTCGTACAGGTCCTTGTTGACGACGACGTGGCGCTGGGGCAGGCCGCCGAGCGCGACCTGCAGGGCGATCTCGGCGGCGCGCTCCCTGAGCCGCCGGCTCCCCTCGTGCGAGTATCCGGCGACGTGCGGGCTGAGGATGACGTTGGCCATCTGCAGCAGCGGGCTGTCGGGGTCCAGCGGCTCGCGCTCCATGACGTCCAGCGCCGCGCCGGCGATCCGCTGCTCCCGCAGCGCGGCGACCAGGGCCGGCTCGTCGATCACCTTCCCCCTGGCCGTGTTGACGATCCAGGCCTCCGGCTTCATCAGCGCCAGCTTCTCCGCATCGATCAGGTGGTGGGTCTCCGGGCTCAGGAAGACGTGGATCGAGACCACGTCCGACTGGCGCAGCAGATCCTCGAGTGACACCATCTCGACGCCGTGCTCGCTGTGCGCGTCCGCCAGCACGTACGGGTCGTACGCGATGACGCGGTAGCCGAACGGGCGGGCCAGCGCGGCGGTGGCTCTGGCGATGCCGCCGAAGCCCACCAGGCCCAGCGTCTGCACCTCGGGCCGGTGCAGCACCATGCCTTCGGGGGTGCGCCGCCGGGTGCGCGCCCATCCGCCGCTGCGCACGAACGCGTCGAGGCGCAGCACCTCCCGGTTGGCGGCCAGGATCAGCGCCATCGCGTGGTCGGCGACGTCCGTCGTGATGGCGTCGGGCACGTTGGCGACGAGCACCCCGCTGCTGGTCGCCGCCGGCACGTCGATGTCGTCGTAGCCGACGTACGGCCGGACCAGCAGGCGGGTGGTCTGCAGCTCCGCGAAGAACGCCCTGCCGAGCGGCGCGCCGCCGGACACTACGGCGTCGCTCCCGGCGATCGCGCCGGCGACCCGACCGCCATCCTCGTACAGCGGCGACGGGAGCACGTTCACCCCGGCGGCCAGCAGCGCCGCCTGCAGCGGCTCCGCGGGGTCGATCCGGGGCACGTTCGCGAGGGCGACGCGGCCGGGTCGCCGCCAGCCGGCGGGCTGGCGCCAACGGTCGAGGACGTCCGTGGTCTGCATGAGGGCCCCCTTCACTGGTGGCGCGACTCGTGGTGAGAGCGCTCCCCGTGCTTCAAGAGTACGCACCGAAGGCCGGTGCCGGGGAATGCGGCCGACCAAGCCCGAGTTCACATGTGGACGTTTCGGGACACAGGGCAGGCAGCGTAGAAGCAGAAACAAGGAGGTTCCAGATGGCTGAGACCAGCGCGGCGCCAGTGAAGGTGCTCTACACGGCGGAGGCGACCGCGACCGGGGGGCGCGCGGGACATGCCGAGAGCTCGGACGGACGCCTGGTGATCGATCTCTCGGTGCCGGCCGAGATGGGTGGGGACGGGGGTCCCGGCACGAACCCCGAGCAGCTCTTCGCCGCCGGCTACGCCGCCTGCTTCCAGGGCGCGATGGGCGTGGTGGCCCGCCGCGAGAAGCTCTCGATCGAGGGCTCGACCGTCACCGCCCGGGTCGGCATCGGCCCCATGGGTACGGCGTTCGGCATCACCGTCGACCTGCAGGTGAAGCTGCCCGAGGTGCCCGACCGCGCGGCCGCCGAGGACCTGATCGCCAGGGCGCACGAGGTGTGCCCCTACTCCAACGCGACGCGCAACAACGTGGACGTCAGGCTGACGGTCGTTTAACAGGCAAGGGGGGCAAGCCCGGGCGAGGGACCACTGGTCACGAACCGAGGCGGGCCCACGGGCCCGCCTCGCTTCACCTCCCTCCGAGCTCTGCCCGCCGTCTCGTCAGCCGGTCACGGCCGACCCGAGCCGCGCCGGGACGGCGATGACGCGGTTGCGGTGCGAGCCGACGCTCTCCACCTCGGCCTCGAGCACGTCGCCGGGTCGCAGGAACTCCGGCGGCTTCCTGG
>DASYBH010000242.1:0-13882 GCA_036500885.1 Candidatus Dormiibacterota bacterium | reverse complement strand
CTGCAGCCCCGCCCCGTCGCGTTCGGTGGCCTCCTGGCCTGCGCCGCCGGCCGGGGCGGTGGTCAGGAGCAGGGCGCCCGCCAGCAGGGCGCTCAGGGCCGTGCGCACCATCGACGTTCGCCTCATGCGTTCTCTCCTCGTCGAAAGGGCGGCCGCAGCGTGCACGCGCCGTCGACGCCTGGCCGCCCAGGGGATCGACGACGTTGGACGCCGGCGCATAGATGTATAACCTTATACCGTTATCGGGAGACTGGCGGTGGGTGACCTACCCGCCGCCCTCCTGGCGCTTCTCATCGAGGAAGTCCTGGTAGCGGCGGTAGGCGTCCCGCTTGCGGGCGTCCACGATCTTCGTGTAGCCCTGCAGCGTGTTCAGGTTGGCGTGGCCCAGCACCTCCTGGACCAGCCGCACGTCGCCGCCGGTCACCTCCAGGAGGCTCGTGGCGGCGGTGTGGCGCGCCACGTGGGGCGACCGGAACGACCAGGCGCCCAGCTCTCGCCGCAGCCGGCGCACGACGTGGCGGGCGCCTCCCGCGGTCAGGCGGCGGTCGTCTCCGGGGCGCACCGTCGGGTCGTAGTTCACGAACAGCGCCATGCTGGTGTCGTCCCGGGACAGCAGGTAGGCGTCGACGGCGGCCTTGGCGTCGTCGGTGAGATAGACCGCGCGCTGCTTGGAGCCCTTGCCGGTCACGATCAGCCGGCTGCCCTGGCGCGGCACGTCGGTGCGGTCGAGCCGCAGGGCCTCCGAGATGCGGCAGCCCGTGCTGATCAGAAAGTGCACCAGGGCGCGGTCCCGCCTCTCGATGGGTGTCTCGCGGGGCAGCGAGGCCAGCAGGCGCGCCAGCTCCTCCGGCGTCATCGGCTTGGGCAGTCGCTGCTCCAGCCTGGGGACGGTGACGCCGTTGGACAGGTCCCGCGCCATGATGCCCTCCCTGGCCAGCCAGCGGAGCCACGAGCGGACCGCCACGAGCGCTCGCGCCCGGGACGCGGGGCTCTTCAGCGTCGCCGCCAGGTGCCGCTGATAGGCCCGCAGGTCCTCGTGGCGGAGGTCCTCCATCCGCAGGCTGTGGCCCTTGGCGGCGAGGAAGCCGGCCAGCCGTCGCAGCTCGGAGGTGTAGGCGCGAACGGTGTTCGGGCTCCGGTTGGCCTCGACCTGAAGCCACCCGAGGTACTCATCGCCTGCGGCCTGGACATCGAGTGCCATGGTCTGGCCACGGTCATCGTACCTGGCAGCGTGGCGGCCTGGCAGCCTGGCGGACGGGCCCGGACTACTCCGGCTTCTTGCGCGTGATCTGGATGCGGATCGTCTCCGGCGCCTTGGGCCGGATCTTGGGCACCCGGATGACGACCAGCCCGTGCTCCTCGTCCGCCTGCGCCTGGTCGAAGCGGCAGTCGGGCGGCAGCGAGATGCGCCGCAGGTACTCGACGGCGCGGATCTCCTGGTGCAGGTACTCACGCTCGGCGACGGTGGACCGCGCGCGGATCGTCAGCACGCCGTCCACGCAGCTCAGCTCGACGTCCTCGGGCCTGACACCGGGCAGGCTCGCCTCCACCACCAGAGCGTCGCCGTCCTCGTAGACGTTCATCGGCATGGGGACCGGGCCACTCGCACGTGGCCGGGGCTCGTTCATGAGCTGCTCGAGCGCCTCCCGCATGGGGCTCGGCCAGGGATCGAAGACGCGCCAACCGGTCATCGACGTGAATTCTAGGCAGCATCGCGCAGCGGCGGCCGTACCATCAAAACGATGCGCGTCTGGGCTCGGGGAACGGCGGCGCTGCTCGCTGCGACGGTTGCCTGCGTGGTGTCGTGGTCCCTGCTCAGCGTCGTTCTCCCGACACCGGTGACGGCGCCGCGCCCTGGACCCGTGCTGGAGACCGTGGCGCCCGCCCAGCTGGTCGCCATGGGGGTGCGGCTCGACCCGACCCTCCAGCCGGTCGAGCTGCCGGACAGGCTGAGCGCCATGGGCGCCCGCCTGCCCTCCACCATCGTGCGCGGGAGCGACGCCGAGGCCACGGTGCGCAGGAACAGCGGCGGGGTCCGGGTCGTGACCGAGCGCGCCCTGACCTACGCCACCGTGACGTCGCGCGGCACGCGGCCGCGCGGTCCGTCGGTCGTCCACCGTCTCGTCTGGGCGGTGGTGGGAACGCGTGCGGCCGCAGGCAGCCTGGGCGGGCTGCTCCAGGTGATGTGGCTGGTGGACGCGCGGCGAGGCGAGCAGCTCGTCGAGCTCGCGGTGCTGGCCGCCGCCCCGTCCGCCGCTGCGGCGAGCCCGTCGGGCGGCGCCGGACCTTAGCGTCAGGTCCGGCGTCCGGCCGCCGAACCGTAACGCCGACGCGCCCTTTCGTGTTGCAATATCTGATACCAGCTATGTCGGAACAGCGCACTCCCTCTCCGCTCGTCCCGCCGCGCCCGCCGATCCGGCGCCGCGCGAGCGTGTTCCACGCGGCCCAGCGCGCCACCTGGATGCGGCGGCGCGCGATCCGGATCGCCGCCGTGGTCGTCCTCGTCGCCGGCGTCCTCGGCACGATGGCCGGAGGCCTGGTCGCGGCTGGCTTCGGCAGCCTGCCCAACGCCGACGCGCGGATCGCGGCGCCGCTGCCCAGCGACACGCTCGTCTACGACCGCACCGGCCAGGTGCTGCTGGCCGATCTGCACCCGCCCGGCTACCAGCACTACCAGGTCAGCCTCGCCGCCATGGGCCGCTACCTGCCGGTGGCGACCGTCGCCGTCGAGGACGCCAACTTCTGGAACGAGCCGGGCGTGGATCCGCTGAGCATCGGCCGGGCCGCCTGGACGGACGTCAGGGCCGGCGCGATCGTGCAGGGCGGCTCGACGATCACGCAGCAGCTGGTCAAGCGCCGGCTGGTCGGCGGCGACGCCAGCTTCTCGCGCAAGTTCCGGGAGGCCGCGCTGGCGATGCGCATCTCCGCCACCTACTCCAAGCCGCAGATCCTCGCCATGTACCTCAACGCGATCGCCTACGGGAACTCGGCGTACGGAGCCGCCGCCGCCGCGCGGATCTACTTCCACCGCGACCCCGTCCAGCTCGATCTCGCCCAGGCGGCGCTGCTCGCCGGCCTACCCCAGAACCCGACGCTGCTCAACCCGCTCACGCACTGGGAGGCGGCCAAGCAGCGCCAGCACGACGTCCTGGCGGCAATGGTGCGCAACCACGACATCAGGCAGGAGGAGGCGGACCTGGCCGTCGTCGAGGACCTGTCGCCGCCGAACCACCTGTTCGGCCCGACGACCGTGGACCTCGCTCCCGGCTTCGTCAGCTACGTCGCGGGGCAGGTGGCCGAGCGCTTCGACAGGAACGCCGTGCAGAGCGGCGGCCTTCGTGTGGTGACCAGCCTGGACTGGAACCTGCAGCAGCTCGCCCTCCGGTCGGTCACCGACACCCTGCAGGCCAATCGCGGCCGCGACGTGACCGACGGAGCGCTCGTCTCGATGGACCCGCGGACCGGGCAGGTGCTGGCCATGGTCGGCTCGGCCGGGCCCGACGTCCCCGGCGGCCAGTTCAACATGGCCGTGGGGCCGCCGCGCAATCCGGGCTCGTCGTTCAAGGTCTTCACCTATGCCGCGGCCATCGACAGCCGCCGCTACACGATGGTCTCGCCCATCGTCGACGCGCCGCTGACGGTCCAGCCGCCCGGCGGCCAGCGGTGGACGCCGAAGAACTACGACCTCGGCTACCACGGCGTCTGCCAGCTCCAGGTCTGCCTCGGCAACTCGCTCAACGTGCCCGCCGTCGAGGTCGAGCTGGGCACCGGCACCCAGGACGTGGTCACCATGGCTCGCCGGCTCGGCGCGCCGCCGTACCAGGATCACAACGGCCGCTTCACCAACGACGACCCGGCCTCGAGCTTCGGCCCGTCGCTGACGCTCGGCGGGTACGGCGAGACGCCGCTCCAGATGGCGACCGGCATGTCGGCGCTGGCCGCACGCGGGGTGCTGCACACACCGCAGGCTGTGCTGAGCGTCAGCGGGCAGGACGGCCAGAGGCTGTTCGCCGCGGGCGATACCGGCCAGCAGGTGCTGGGCGCGGGCACGGCCTACATCGTCAGCCAGATGCTCTCCGACGACGCCAATCGGGCGATGATCTTCGGGCGCGGCACGCCGCTGACGCTGTCCGACCACACTGTCGCGGCCAAGACGGGCACGACGGACAACTTCGCCGACGGATGGACGGTCGGCTACACGCCGTCGCTGGCCACGGCCGTGTGGATGGGGAACACCGACCACCACTCCATGGCCCAGGGCACTGACGGCATCTACGTGGCCGCGCCGGCCTGGCACCAGTTCATGACCGGCGCGCTCGACCAGCTGCACAAGGGCGACGAGTGGTACGACATGCCCTCCGACGTGCAGATGCGCCTCGTGAACGGCCGGCGGGCGTACTTCCTGACCGGGACCTCGCCATCGACCCAGCCGCCGGCGCTGCCGAGCTGGGCCCACCTGGGCGGGCGAGGCTCCGAAGCAGGCCCCGCGGGCCCGGGTTGCCGGTCGTGGACCTACAACGGCGGGACCTACTGGGCCTGCACTCCCGGCGACTCGGGGATGCCAGGCGACCCCGGCCCTGGAGACTGATCAGAAGTCGCGGTCGGTGGTTCCAAACAGGGAACCCGGCCATACAATGGTCAGATCATGGAGGTGCAGCAGCTCGTCTTTTATCGAGACAGCGCCGTCGCTCGTGTGGCGGACGGCGTTGCCAGCGAGCATCGCCAGGCATCCGACTGAGTACGAAGAACGGTAGGGCCTGGCATCAGCCGGGCCTTTTTTTTTGGCCACGTTTCGTCAAGGAGGTGTGCGCAGTGCGTGATCAGCGGCGATCCACGGGCGACCCGCATCCGAGGCCGTATCGCTTTGCGCCGACCCCGGAGAGCCTGGTCGAGGTCGAGCGGGTGCTCCAGAGGTGGGCGGTGATCGTCTACCGGATGCCCGGCAAGGAGGTCCTGGCCGAGGACTATTTCGACGAGTTCCGCCTCGCCAAGGCCCGCGCGGAGGATTTCGGCCACCTGCTCCGTTCCCGCCGGGTGGCATGATCGGATGAGGCTCGCCGTCCCGGTCACCCGCCCCATATCCGGGTCGGTGTGACCGGGGACTCGAGCTCACCCGCGAAGTGGCAGGCGGCGCGATGGCCCGTTCGCACCTCGCGCAGCGGCGGCGGGGACACGGCGCAGACGTCGCGCGCGATCGGGCAGCGGGGGTGGAAGCGGCAGCCCGACGGCGGGCGCAGCGCGGACGGCGGCTCGCCGCGCAGCGTGATCCGCGGCCGGGTTCGTTCGATCCGCGGGTCCGGGTCCGGCGTGGCCGACAGCAGCGCCACCGTGTACGGGTGCTGCGGCAGCCGGATCAGGTCGGGCGCCGGTCCCTCCTCCACCACCTGGCCCACGTACATCACCGCCACCCGATCGCTGACCTGGCCTGCCAGCGCCAGGTCGTGGGCGATCAGCAGCACCGTCAGGCGGTGACGCCGGCGGAGCTCGTCCAGCAGCGCCACGACCTGCGCCCGCGTGGACACGTCGAGTGCCGACACCGGCTCGTCGGCGATCAGCAGCTCCGGCTCGAGGGCGAGAGCGCGCGCGATGCCGGCTCGCTGCCGCTGACCCCCTGAGAGCAGGTGCGGCCGGCGCCCGGCCGTGCTCCCCGGCAGGCCGACGGACTCCAGCAGCTCCACCGCGCGTTCCCTGGCCGCGGCCCGACCCAGTCCCCGGCACGCGCGCAGCGGCTCGGCCAGCGCCTCGCCCACCGTCACGTGCGGGTCGAGGCTGGCGTACGGGTCCTGCAGCACCATCTGCATTCGGGGCCGGAGCGCGCGCAGGCGCCGCTCGTCCCAGTCGGTGATGTCCACGCCGTCGAACAGGACGCGGCCGGCCGCGGGCCGGTGGACGCGGAGCAGCGTCAGGCCCAGCGTGGACTTCCCCGAGCCGCTCTCGCCGACCAGCGCCAGCGTGGCGTGGCGCGGCACGGCCAGGTCGACGCCGTCCACCGCGGTCAGGCGCCGGCCGGGACCCAGCCCGAAGCGCACGACCAGGGCCCTCGCCTCGACGAGAGCGTTCACTCGGCGCGTCCGCCCCCGCCCCAGAGCTGGGTCAGGCCGTCGCCCAGCAGGTTCGCGGTGAGCACCGCCAGCACCACCGCCGCGGCGGGCGCGTAGAGCAGCCACGGCGCCGTGAACACATACTGCCGCGAGTCCGCGAGCATGCCGCCCCACGACGGCGTGCCCAGCGGCGCGCCGATCCCGAGGAACGAGAGCGAGGCCTCCGCCACCAGCAGGTCGGCGAAGGCGAACGCGGACACCACCAGCAGCGTGGGCCGCAGCGCCCGCAGCACCGGTCCGAGGATCACGCGGGCGTCGCCGAGGCCGAGCAGCCTGGCCGCCAGCACGTACTCCCGGCGCTTGATCGACCGCGTCTCGGCGAGCACGACGCGGGCGAAGCCCACCCAGTTGACCAGGCCGAGGACGAGGACCAGGGCCCAGAACCCGTGGCCGGCGGCCGCGATCACGGCGAGCGCCAGCACGAGGGCGGGGAAGGCGATCGCGGTCTCGATCGCCCGGCTCAGCACGGCGCGCGGCCAGCCCTCGTGCCAGCCCGCGGCCACTCCGACCACCGTGCCGACCGCGCCACCGATCACGAGTGCAAGGAGCGCGACGGCGAGGGACCAGCGGAACCCGGCCAGCGTTCGGGCCATGACGTCGCGTCCGAGCCCGTCGGTGCCGAGATGGTGGCCGGCCGTGCCGGGCGGCAGCAGGCGATCGGCCGTCGCCACGTGGGCTGGATCGAATCCGGCGAGCGACGGCCCGGCCGCCGTGCACGCGACCACCACGGCCAGGCCCAGCGCCCCGGCCACCAGCAGGCCGGGCGCTCGCAGGCGCGGCACGCGCACCAGGCGCCGGCTGAAGCCGGCCTCGGCTGCGCCCCTCCCCCCCTCATCTGCCGGGGGGCCAGGGGGGGCAGGTCGTCTTCCCTCATGCATTGCGGCCGGTCTGCACGGCCTGCAGCACCGCGCGCAGCATCCGGAAGGAGTCTTCCACGTCCCGGGCGGGGAGCGGCGCCCTGATCACGGACTCCACCTGCTCGATCGCCTCCAGCACCGGCTGCTCCAGGTCCTGGCCGGCCGGGGTCAGCCACACCATGAGGCGGCGGCCGTCCCTGCGGTCGTTGCGGCGCTCGACCAGGCCCTTCCGCTCCAGCTGGTTGAGCAGGAGCGTGCACGCTGTGCGGCTCAGGGACAGCGACTGGATCATGTCGCTCTGCGGCATGTGCCCGCCGGCGTACCACAGGCGCATGAGGGCCGACGCCTCCGCGTAGCTGACGCCCAGCTCGGTCAGCGCCTGGGCGACCCGATCCTGGACGAGGCGGCCGACAAGCGCCAGCACGGTCGTCAAGTGCACCGACGACTTGAAACCACGCTTCCTGTCGGCCAACTCCCCTTGCGCACAGAATAGCTCTGTGGCCCGCCTCGCATCCGCCTCCGCGCCGCTCCGCTACGGCACGCCGGCAGCGCGCTGGGCGGTGCTGGCCACGGTGCTCAGCTCCGGCGTCGCCTTCCTGGACGCGACCGTCGTCAACGTCGCCCTGCCCAAGATCGGGCACGAGCTCGACGCGGGGCTCGCCGGCCTCCAGTGGACCGTGGACGCGTACCTGCTGACCCTCGGTTCGCTGATCGTGATCGGCGGCTCGCTCGGCGACCTGCTCGGCAGGCGCCGCGTGCTCGTGATCGGCCTCGTGGGCTTCGCCGTCGCCTCGCTGGGCTGCGGGCTGGCGAGATCGGCCACCGCGCTCATCCTGACGCGGGCGGTGCAGGGGATGGCAGGGGCGCTTCTCGTGCCCTCCAGCCTGGCGGTGCTCTCGGCCGCGTTTCAACCGGCCGACCGCGCGAAGGCGGTGGGGGCCTGGTCCGGGCTCGGCGGCGTCTGGATGGCGATTGGGCCGTTCCTGGGCGGGTGGCTGGTGGACGCGGCGTCCTGGCGCCTGGTCTTCCTGATGAACCTGCCGCTGGTGGCCTTCACGGTCTGGGCGGCGCTCCGCCACCTGCCCGAGAGCCGCGACGAGAGCGCGGTCCGCCACGTGGACGTGCCCGGCGCCCTCGCCATCGTGATCGGCCTCGGGGGGCTGGTCTACGCGCTCATCGAGGGGCCCGCCAACGGCTTCGGCCCGCTGACCATCGCCGCCGCCGCGGCCGGGGTCGCCGGGCTGGCGCTCTTCCCGCTCATCGAGAGTCGGAGCCGGAACCCGATGGTGCCGCTGGCGATGTTCACGTCGCGCCAGTTCGCCGGCGCCAACCTGGTCACGTTCGCGGTGTACGGCGCCCTGGGGACCGCGACGTTCCTGCTCGTGGTGCACCTGCAGCGGGACATGGGTTACTCGGCGCTGGAGGCCGGCATGGCGTTCCTGCCCTCGACCGCGCTGATGATGCTGTTCTCGGCCAGGGCGGGGGCGCTGGCCCAGCGCATCGGACCGCGATGGCCGATGACGATCGGCCCCCTGCTCGCCGGCGGCGGCCTCGCCGTGCTGAGCCGTGTCGCGCCGGGGACCGGCTACCTGACCGGCGTGCTGCCGGGCGTCCTGCTCTTCGGCGCCGGCATGACGCTGACGGTCGCGCCGCTGACGGCCGCCGTCCTGGCGGCGGTCGAGGACCGTCACCTCGGGGTCGGGTCGGCCGTGAACAACGCCGTCGCCCGCATCGGCGGCCTGATCTCGGTCGCGGTGCTGCCGGCGGCCGCGGGGCTCGCGCGGGCCGCCACGCCGGCCGCCTTCCAGGCCGGCTACACGCGGGCGCTGACGCTGGCGGCCGTGGTCTGCGCCGCGGGAGGGCTGGTCGCCCTGCTCACGATCCGGGGCGGAGCGATGGTGCGGCCGGTGCCGATCGTCCACCCCAGCCACGGGTGCGGCGATCCCGCGCTCACGCGGCGCTGACGGCGACGGCAGCCGCGCGGCTACGCTACTCCAGTCCCGAGGAGATGGAGGTGCCCGGCAGGACCTGGAGCCGGCCGGGCCGATCGCGAGGGCGTGCGATCACTGCGTCGCACTGAGCGGCAGCGGAGAGGAGGGAACCGATGAGCGAGGTCACCTACACGAGTCCTCATGGCGAGATGCGCGGCCACCTGGCGCTGCCCTCGGGCGACGGGCCCTGGCCGGGAGTGGTGCTGATCCACGACGCGTTTGGCATGAGCCGCGACCTGCGCCGCCACGCCGATCGGTTCGCCACCAGCGGCTTCGCCGCGCTGGCGCCCGACCTGTACAGCTGGGGCGGCAAGATCGGGTGCATCAGGGCGACGTTCGCCGACCTGGGCCGGCGGAAGGGACGGGCGTTCGACGACATCGACGCCGCTCGGGAGTGGCTGTCGGCCAGGGACGACTCCACCGGCCGGGTGGGGGTGATCGGCTACTGCATGGGCGGCGGCTTCGCCCTCCTCGCGGCGACTCCGGAGCACGGGTTCGCCGCCTCGAGCGTCAACTACGGCGCGGTGCCGCGGGACATCGAGACCCTGCTCTCCGGCGCCTGCCCGATCGTCGGGAGCTTCGGCGCCAGGGACCGGATGCCGGCGGCGGGCACGGCGGCTCGCCTGGAGCGGACGCTGACGTCCCTCGGCATCGACAACGACGTGAAGGAGTACCCCGGAGTGGGCCACTCCTTCATGAACGACCATGGACGCATCATGGCCCTGACGAAGGTGTTGTTGGGGTTCGGCTACGACGCGGATGCGTCCGAGGACGCCTGGCGCCGCATCCTCGCGTTCTACGACCGGCACCTGCGGGGCGCATAGGACTCGCGTGGCGAGCCACTCGACGCTCGTCACAGGTGGAGGAGGCGGCGGGCGTTGCCCTCGTAGATCGCCTCGCGGTCGCCGGCCGGGAGGTCCAGGGCCTCGAGGTTGGCGATCGTGGCGCGGATGTAGCCGGGCCCCTTCTCCGGGTCGAACGGCGAGTCCGACGCGAAGAGGACGTGGTCGACGCCGAAGAAGTCGAGCGAGCAGCGGAGCGCGTGCTGGGCGCCGAACATGGCCGTGTCCGCGTAGAACATCTGGAAGTACTCCAGCGGCCGCCGGGAGAGCGGGTAGTGCTCGATGTCCTGCCGCTGGTCGGGCGGGGTGCGCGCGCCGAGCTGGTCCCAGCCCGGGCCCACGCGGCCGGAGAAGTGGGGGACCATGCTGCCGCCGTGGTGGATCAGGATCTTGAGCGTCGGGTGGCGCTCGAGCACGCCCGAGAAGACCATCCGGCCCATGAACGCGGCGGTGTCGTACTCCCAGCCGAACACCCACCACAGCTCGTACCGGGAGCGCTGCTCGCTCGGGTAGTCGGCCCAGGTCGAGTTGCGGGACGGGTGCACCCACAGCATCCGGTCGAGCGCCGCCATCCGCTCGTACACGGGCTCGAACCGGGGCTCGTCCATCGGGTGCCCGTTGACGTGGGTGTAGATCTGCGCGCCCAGCGCGCCCAGCTGGCCGACGGCGTGGTCGATCTCGGCGACGGCCGCGTCGACGTCGTTCATCGGCAGGCAGGCGACGAACCCGGCGAAGCGGTCGGGATGGCGCTGCACGAGCTCGGCGAGGCCCTCGTTGCCCAGCCGCGCGAACTCCCGCGCGACGGCCGGCGGCCCGATGTCCTCCACCGCCGGCCCGGGCAGGCTGATGACCTGGCGGTAGTCCTCGCCGAACTCGTCCATCTGCCGGAACCGGAGGTCGAGGTCGACCATGGCGGGCACCTCGGTGCTCCGCTTGCGAAGGTTGGCGGACGCCGCGTCGCCTCCGTGCGAGGTCAGCCGGTCCGCGTAGGCCCTCGGCATCACGTGACAGAAGACGTCGATCTTCATCGGTCCCGATTATGAGGGGGGGTCGAAGGGGTTCAGCGGTGCGGCACGCAGCGGCGTTCCGCAGGGCGGACCGGCCCGGGGCCAGTCCCGACCGGCGTCGGTGACAATCGTGAGAAGTCTCGACCGAGGAGAGAGCCCATGTCCGACCGCAGCGCGCCGCCGTTTCGCGCGGACCACGTCGGGAGCAGTGTCAGGACGACGGAGACCGAGGTGCCCGTGCCGGAGCCGGACCTGACCGGCGCGGAGATCATCGCGCGGGCCGAGGCGCTGAAGCCGAGGCTGCGCGCCGAGCAGGACGAGGCCGAGCGCCTGGGCCACTACACGGAGGGCCTCCACCAGGAGTTCCTGCGAGCGGGGTTCTACCGCATGCTCCAGCCACGGCGGTTCGGCGGGTACGAGTTCGACCTCCCGACGTTCTGGAAGGCGATGGTGAAGATCGCCGAGGGCGACCCCGGCAGCGGCTGGTGCCTGACGCTGGGCTCGCACCACGCGCTCGTGGTCGGCTCCCAGTTGCCCGAGCGCGCCCAGCGGGAGATCTTCGGGCCGGAGGGCGACTTCCGCGGTCCGCATCGCCCGCTCCCGATGGGCACGGCCGAGCCCGCGGACGGTGGCTTCATCGTCAGCGGCACGTGGGACTACTGCTCCGGCGCGCCCTTCGCGACGCACTTCATGGGCAACGTGATCGTGAGCGGCACCGAGCCCTCGCCGGCGAAGCCGCCGCCGGTCGTCGTGATCCCGCGCGCCCAGTTCACGGTGCTCGACGACTGGGGTGGCGGCGCGCAGCTCGGGATGCAGGCCAGCGGCTCCAACAGCGTGCGGGTCGAGAAGGTGTTCGTTCCCGAGCACCTCATGTTCGACGGCGACTGGACCGGCGGTCCGGCGCCCACCCCCGGCACCGAGCTGCACGGCAACCCGATGTACCTGGGCCTGGTGTACGGCATCTACCACGCCGGGCTCGTGGTCACGGTCGTGGGCGCCGCCAGAGCCGCGCTGGAGGAGTTCGACGAGTCGATCAGGAGCAAGAAGACAGCGTTTCCGCCGCAGGTGATGCGATACGAGCACCACGACTACCAGCGGGTGTGGGGGCTGGCCAGGGCGCTGACGGACTCGGGGGAGGCGCTGCTCTACCAGGCCGGCGAGATGTACATGGAGCACTGCCACCGCTGGGCGTCGAAGGGCGTGCCGTTCACGAAGGAGGACGACATCCGCCTCTTCGGGATCCTGCAGCAGGCGGGCCGCCTCAGCTCCGAGGCGGTGGAGCTCCTGTTCCAGACCATCGGCTCCTCCGCCGCCAGGCGCGGCCAGCGGATGCAGCGGTACTTCCGCGACGTCGCGATGTACCGTGGGCATATCGCCGCGCAGTACCTGAACTGGGCGTCGGGTTTCGCGAGGGTCCACTTCGGCCTCGCCGACAGGGTGCTGTAGGCGCGGGTTCATTAGGGGCGGGTTCATAAGGAAGACGACTTGCCCCCCTGACCCCCCGGCGTCAGGGGGAAGGGGGGGAGTGGAGGACGGTTGATGATCAGTTCGGCGACCGACCAGCTTCTGGCCGAGGTGGAGCGCAGCTTTTCGAGCGCGCCCGACCCCCGTCTTCGAGAGGTCATGACCGCGGCGGTCCGGCACCTGCACGCATTCGTCGCGGAGGTCAGGCCGAGCACGGAGGAGTGGCTGGCGGCAATCGAGTTCCTCACCGCGGTCGGGCAGAAGTGCACCGCGACGCGGCAGGAGTTCATCCTGTTGTCCGACGTCCTCGGCGTGTCGAGCCTGGTGGAGATCCAGGCCTTCGGCGGTGCGAGCGCGGCGACCGAGAACACCGTGCTCGGGCCGTTCTACGTGCCCGGCTCGCCGGTTCGCGCGTTCGGCGACTCCATCGTCGAGACGCCGGACGGCCACCAGGAGCTGGTGGTCCGAGGCAGGGTCACCGACCTCACCGGCCGGCCTCTGGCCGGGGCGACGGTGGACGTGTGGCAGGCGGCCTCCAACGGCCTGTACGCGGTCCAGGAACCGAGCCAGCACCCCAACAACCTCCGCGGCGTGTTCGTCACCGGGGAGGACGGTGCGTTCGAGTTCAGGACCACCCGGCCGGTGACCTACCCGATCCCCGACGACGGTCCGGTGGGCCGCCTGCTGAGGGCGTCGGGCCGGCACCACTACCGGGCGGCGCACGTCCACCACATGGTGTCGGCGCCAGGGCACAAGAGGCTGATCACCCACCTCTTCGACGCCGGCAGCGACTACCTGGACTCGGACGCGGTCTTCGGCGTGCGCGACTCGCTGATCGTCCACTTCACCCCGGAGGCCGACACCGGGGCCGTCGCCGCCCGGTTCGACGTGGCGCTGGCGCCTGCCGAGTCGTAGTCGCACACTCTGGAGCCTCCCGGGCCCGTGGTATGCTGGCGCATATTCCGCTATGCGGAACTCACTGGCGTCGGTCAGCCATGCGATACGCGTCCTGCTCCTTCTGCGCGAGCAGCAGACGGTCAGAGTGTCCGAGGTGTCCGAGGTGCTCGGCGTGGCCCGCTCCACCGCCCACCGCGTGCTCGCGACGCTGAGCGAGCACGGGTTCCTCGTCCAGTCGCGCACTCGCGGCGCGTACCGGGCCGGCCCGCAGCTGGTGGAGGTCGGTCTGGCGGCGCTGCGAGGGGTTGACGTCCGGCGAGTGGCGCACCCGAACCTGGAGGCGCTGAGCGAGGAGCTGCGGGAGACGGCGAGCCTCATCATCGTGCAGGGCGACACGAGCTGGTTCCTGGACTCGGTCGAGTGCATGGAGCCGCTGCGCGTGACGTCCCGCACGGGCCACTCGGTCCCGGCGCACTGCACGTCCGGGGGCAAGGTGCTGCTGGCCGAGCTGAGCCCCGAGTCGCTTCGCCGCCTCTACCCGGACGAGCGGCTGCCGGTCGTGACCCCGCACACGGTAGCCCGCCGCTCGGACCTGGAGGCGGAGCTGGAGACGGTGCGCCGCCAGGGCTACGCCACGAACTTCGAGGGCGGCCAGATCGGCGTCTCGGGCGTCGGCGTCCTCGTCCGCGACCCGGAGGGCCGGCCGCTGGCGGCGGTGGCGGT
>DASYBH010000241.1:0-16547 GCA_036500885.1 Candidatus Dormiibacterota bacterium | reverse complement strand
CTTCGAACCCGAGTTCGGCCCCAACCCGACCGAGCATCCCGCGCGCTTTCCTCTTGGGCTGCCCCTGTTCTTCATCCAGCTGATGACCCTGCCCGGCCAGCTGGTCTTCGACCCCTTCGCCGGAACCTGCACCACCGCCGTGGCGGCCGAACAGCTCGACCGGCGCTGGCTGGTGACAGAGCTGGACGCGACGTACGCCGGCATCCTGCCAGCCCGGCTGGCGAGCGGTCGCTGACGTCGCGACAGGAGGACGATGAGGACGGCATGCGCCTGGTGCTCGCCTCAGCGTCACCGCGGCGTGCGGCGCTGCTCAGGGCGGCCGGGTACGCCTTCGAGGTCAGACCGAGCGGCGCCGTCGAGCCGGCGCACACCGGCGGGGACCCCGCCGCCTACGCCGAGGCGCTCGCTCGCGCCAAGGCGGCCGGCGCGGACGACGGCGACGAGGTCTTCGTCGGCGCCGACACCATCGTGGTGCTCGACGGCGCGGTGCTCGGCAAGCCGGCCGGTCCGAGCGACGCCGCCGCCATGCTCCGCCGGCTGTCGGGCCGCACGCACCAGGTGATCACGGCCGTCGCGGTCCGCCACGGGAGCGCCACGCGCTCCGCCCACGCGAGCGCCGCCGTCTCCTTCAGGCCGCTCTCCGAGCGGGAGATCGCCGACTACGTCGCCACGGGCGAGCCGCTGGACAAGGCCGGCGCCTACGCGTACCAGGGCGGCGCGAGGGCGTTCATCACCCGCCTGGAGGGCGAGCCCGACACCGTCATCGGCCTGCCCGTCGCCCTGCTGGACGAGCTGCTGCCGCCGGAGCTGCGCCGCTAGACGGGCCGGTGCGGCAAACTCGACCGCATGGCGGTCACCGCTCGGGCCGAGCACGTCGGCAGCCTCCTCCGTCCGCCCGAGCTGCTGCTCGCGCGAGAGGAGCGCGCGGCCGGTCGCATCGACGATGCGGCCTTCAAGGCGATCGAGGACCGGGCCGTCACCGACGTGATCGCGCTCCAGTCGGACGCCGGGTGCCCGGTCGTCACCGACGGGGAGCTCCGGCGGGAGTCGTTCCAGAGCGAGCTCACCGCCGCCTGCGACGGCTTCGCGGGCGTGGACGTGAACGCGTGGCTCTGGGGCGAGTGGCACTCCGACCTCGTCGGCGACCTGCGCGTCGAGCGCCCGCAGGAGCTGGCGGTCGTCGATCGCGTGAGAAGGCGCCGCAGCCTGGCGGCCGAGGAGTTCACGTTCCTGCGGGCGCGCGCCGCCGGGACGACCTGCAAGGTGACGCTGCCCAGCCCGACGCTGTTCGCGAACCTGTGGTCGCCGCAGCGGTCGGCCGGGGCCTATCCGACGTTCGACGCCTTCATGGCGGACGTCGTGGATGTCCTCCGCGACGAGGTGCGCGAGCTGGTCCGGCTCGGCTGCACCTACGCCCAGCTCGACGCACCTCACTACCCCCTGCTGATCGATCCCACGTGGCGGGCGTTCTACGAAGAGCGGGGCTGGCGAGTCGACCGGTGGCTCTCCTATGGCATCGAGCTCGACAACGCGGTGATCGAGGCCGGGCGCCCAGCGACGTTCGGCTTCCACCTCTGTCGCGGCAACCAGCACAGCCGGTGGCTGGTCGCCGGCGGCTACGACGCGATCGCCGCCCCCGTGTTCGGCGGGATTCGCGCGGACCGGCTGCTGCTGGAGTACGACGACGCGCGATCGGGCACGTTCGACCCGCTGCGCCTCGTGCCCGACGACAGGGTCGTCGTCCTGGGCCTGGTGACGACGAAGCGGCCCGACCTCGAGTCCGAGGACGAGCTCGAGCGCCGCCTGCGCGCCGCGGGCCGCATCGTCGGCCTGGAGCGGCTGGCCGCTGGCACCCAGTGCGGTTTCGCGACGTCGCTGCGGGGCAACGCGATCACCGTCGAGGCTCAGCGACGGAAGCTCGAGCTGCTCGTGCGGCTGGCACGGCGGCTCCTGAACGGTTGACGACGCTAAGGCGCGGCCGAGCTCAGTTGTAGGCGCGCACGAGGTGCAGCATCACGGACTCGTGGGCAAGGGCGGCGTGCGGCTCCGCTCCCGCAGCCATCCGCGCCTCCGCCCGTCGCATCGCGGGCTCGTCCAGCTCCGGGAAGCGCTCGCCGAGCGCCTCGAAGCTCTCTCTGTCTCCTGGCTCCTGCTGGTCCACCGTCTCCGACCTCCTGACAAACAGAAAACCCCGCCCCAGCCTGGGAGCGGGGTTCGCGCTCGCCAGCCCTATGGAGTGCCTCAGACCGCTCCCATCGAGCTCGAGCGCTCATCCGCACCGGAACCGCCCTTGCCGGCGATCGCCAGCGGCAGCCGCCGCTCCGAACCGCACTCCGGACACGCGTAGACGCCCAGCACCTGCTCCGGCGCCAACAGATCCGAGTGCAGCGTCCGCAGGCTCATGCGCACCTGGCCAGTGTGCCTCACGCACACCGGCACGTCCTCCGTACTCATTGACGAATTACGCTATGCCGGTTTCGTGTGATTCGCCTAGTGCTGCAACCACAAGGACACACCGTCAACAATTGGGGAGCAGCTACATTGCTAATCTGGAAGGCTGCGGATGGCAAGTCCCCAGCTTTCCCCCGAGTCGGGCGACCCGGCCCTGAAGATTCCGCCCCCCACCGTGCGCGAGGCGATGACGTTCGGAGGCTTCGCCCAGGCCACGCTGGTTGGCGGCGGCCAGGGCCTGCACCGGCAGATCGAGTGGGTGCGCGTCATGGAGACGCCGGAGACGCCGAGCCGTCTCCGCCAGGGCGAGCTGCTGCTGACGACCGGGTTCCCGGTCAAAGACGACCCCGGCGCGCAGATCGAACTCGTCGCGACGGCGGCGCGAAGCGGCGGCTCGGGCGTCGTCGTCAAGCTCGGGCGGTACATCGACGAGGTGCCCGGCCAGATGATCGCGGCGGCGGAGCGCCTGGCGCTGCCCCTCTTCACGATCGGTCCGGGGGTGCCGTGGAGCGAGCTGATGGAGCCGCTGCTGGAGCGCATCATCAACGCCGAGCACTGGCGCCTCAAGCGCTCCCTGGAGATCCACCGCCGGTTCTCCGACCTGGTCCTGGACGGCAAGGGCGTCAACGAGATCTGCCGCACCCTGGCGGACCTGCTGGACAGCAGCGTCGCCGTCGAGGATGCGTCGTTCCACCTGCTGGCGCACGCCGGCGGGTCGGTCAGCGACCCGCACCGCAGGGAGACGATCGCCAGGCACGGCACCCCGCCCCGCGTGCTGTACGACCCCCAGATCCAGCGCATGCTCCGCGACGTCACCGAGAGCCGGCGCCCGATGAAGGTGCAGGCCTTCCCGCACCTGGGCATGAACCGCGAGCGGATCATCGCCCCGATCCTGGCGGCCAACCAGCTGCTGGGCGTGATCTCGATCCTCGACCATCCTCCCGACAACGAGGAGCTGGCCTTCATGGCCGTGGAGCAGGCCGCGCTCGTGATGGCGCTGGCGCTCACCAAGGAGCGCGAGGTGGCGGAGGTGGAGAGTCGCGTGCGCGGCGAGTACCTCGACGAGCTGGTCCAGGGCACCTTCGGCGACGACGCGGCGGCGCAGCGACGCGCCCGCCACCTGGGCTACCCCCTGCCCGGCCGGCACATCCTGCTCGTCGTCGACATCGACGACTTCCGCGGCTTCATCCGGGCCCGGCAGATCGGCGAGGACGCCATCCAGGGGCTCAAGCGGGAGTTCCTGCGCCGCGTGGCGGGCGTCATCCGGGCCAGCTACGCGCGGGCGCTGCTCGGCGCCCGCTCCGACAGCGTGATGGCGCTGCTGCCGCTGGGCGTCGACGCGCCGGACCACCAGAGCCGCGTGCACGCGCTCGGCGTCCAGGTGCGCGAGGCGATCGCCGACTGGCGGCCCGGCTTCACCATCTCGGTGGGCTTCAGCGCCCCCGTCGACGCCCCGGCCGGCGTGACCACGGCGCACCGCGAGGTCCGGGCCGTCCTGGACACGCTGGCGCGCTTCAAGCGCTGGGCCCAGGTCGTCGCCGTCCCGGAGCTGGGCCTGACGGGCCTGCTCGCCGGCCTGAGCGACGACCGCCTCGTCGAGTTCGTCAACCGCCACCTGGGCTCTCTGGTCGACCACGACCGGGCGCGGGCCGGCAACCTGATCCCCACGCTCAAGGCGTACCTGGAGGCCGGGGAGCAGCAGGCGGCCGCGCGCCGGCTGAGCGTTCATCCGAACACGCTGCGGTACCGGCTGGACCGCATCCGGGAGATCTCCGGGGCCGATCTGGACGATGCCGAGACGCGCCTCAACCTGGCGGTCGCGCTGCGCGTCCAGGGCCTCCTGAGCCTGTGACGGAGCGTTGTGTCTTTGTCCGTGGGCTACGAGAGGCCGGCCCGCGTTTTAGTGTTCCACGACTAGTATTGAGCGGGCTGCCGCCCGTACCCTCGGCGATACTGATGCCCGACCTCGCCCCGACGCCTCGCGCCGCGTGGCCTGGGCAGCTTCCGGAGCAGCGTGCCGCCTGTGGCATGGGCTTCGTCGCGACGCCCGGCGCCGCCGCCAGCCATCGTGTCGTCCAGCTCGGTGTAACCGCGCTCGCTCGTCTCAGCCATCGCGGCGGCCTCGACGCCGATGGCAAGAGCGGCGATGGCGCCGGGCTGATGATCCAGGTACCCCACGCGATATTCGGCCGCGACGTCGCGGTCGCGGTCCTGTTCGAATGGGACGATCGCGCCCGTTCGGAGCTGGCGGCCGCTCTGGCCAGCCACGGGATGCGCATCGCGGACTGGCGCCGGCCGCCCGTCGACCCCGACAGCCTGGGCAAGCACGCCCGGGAGCACATGCCCGCCATCTGGCATGCCGTCATCACGCGACCCGACGTGCCCGACGACGAGTGGGAGGACCTCCTCCACCTCGCCCGCCGTCAGGCCGAGCGGCGCGCCGGCGCGCTCGGGATCAGGATGTACGTCGCGTCCTGCTCGTGCCGCACGATCGTCTACAAGGGCCTGATGGCCGGGACGCACCTGGCCGGGTTCTACCACGACCTCGACGATCCGCGCGCCGAGAGCCAGCTCGCGGTCTTCCACCAGCGCTATTCGACCAACACCATGCCCGACTGGCGCCTGGCCCAGCCGTTCCGGATGCTCGCCCACAACGGCGAGATCAACACGGTGACCGGCAACCGGGCCTGGATGCGCGCCCGTGAGGCGGAGCTGCCCGAGGAGCTGCGGCCCGTGGTGTGGCCCGACGGCTCCGACTCGGCCAGCCTGGACAACGTGCTCGAGCTGCTGGTCCGGCGCGGGTTCGACCCGGCAGAGGCGCTGATGACGCTGGTGCCCGACGCCTGGGAGGGACGCGGGGACATGGCCCCGCAGGTGCGCGACTTCTATCGGTTCCAGTCGACCCGCTTCGAGCCGTGGGACGGTCCCGCCGCCCTCGCGTTCTCGGACGGCATCGTCGCCGGCGCCGCGCTGGACCGGAACGGCCTCCGCCCCGTCCGCTACCAGGTCGCCCGCGACGGCATGGTCGTCGCGGCGTCGGAGGCCGGCGTCATCCCCCTCGACCCGGCCGACGTGGTCGAGCGGGGCCGCCTGGGCCCCGGCCAGCTCATCCTGGTCGACGTCCGGGAGGGCGTGACCTACCGCGACCACCAGGCCAAGGAGCACGTCGCGGGCCGGCACGACTACGGCCTGCTGGCCGATCGCGTCCTGGTCCCGGTCGAACGCCGCCACGTCGACGTGGAGGCCCCCGAGCAGCTCTCCCGCCTCCAGCGGATGCACGGCTGGGGCGCCGAGGACGTCCGGATGGTGATCCAGGCCATGACCGAGTCCGGCCTGGAGCCGAACTACTCGATGGGCGACGACATCCCGATCGCGTTGCTCGGCCGGACCGCCCGCCGGCTGACCAACCACCTGCGCCAGCGGTTCGCGCAGGTGACCAACCCGGCGATCGACTCCCTGCGCGAGCGGCCGGTGATGTCGCTGCGTGTCACCCTGGGCGCACGCGGGCGCACGCTCGGGCCCGAGAACCAGGCCGGCGCCGACCTCAGCCGCCGCCTGCACCCGGCCACCGCGGTGAACGACCGGCCGCTCCTGGAGCTGGAATCGCCGGTGCTGGGAGCCGACACGCTGGCCCGGGTGCTGGAGTCGGCGGTCGTGCTGGACGCGACGGCCGGCCCTGGCGAGGACCTGCGGGGGGCGATCGAGCGCCTCTGCCGCGAGGCGGAGGAGGCTCCCGACGGCATCCTCGTGGTGTCCGACCGCCGGGCCGGGCGGCGCCGCATGCCCATCCCCGGAGTGCTGGCTGTGGGCGCGGTCCACGAGCGGCTGCTCCGCGCCGGCCAGCGCATGCAGAAGGACCTGGTCGCCATCACCGGCGACGCGATCGACGTGCACGACCTGGCCTGCCTGATCACGGCCGGCGCCAGCGCGGTCCACCCCTACCTGGCGCTGGCGACGGCGCGCGTCGTGGCGGCCGAGCGGGAGGCGCCGGACCCCGACCACGGCGGTGACGAACGCGTCAGCCACTACCGCCACGCGCTGGAGCACGGCCTGCTCAAGGTCATGGCCAAGATGGGGATCTCCTGCGTCGCCTCGTACTGCGGCGCCCAGGTCTGCGAAGCCCTCGGGCTGGGCGCCGAGGTGATGGCGCTGTGCTTCCCCGCGATGCCGAGCCGCCTCGGCGGCGCCTCGTTCGCCGACCTGGACGCCCGGCTCCGCGAGTGGCACCGCCACGCCTGGGAGCCGCAGGCCGAGCCGGCCGGCAAGGACGCGCTGACGGACCACGGCCGCGTGCGCTTCCGCAAGTCCGGCGAGTTCCACACCTACAACCCCATCGCCGTGCGGGCGGCCCAGAAGGCGGCCCAGACGGGCGACGAGGAGCAGTGGCGGCGCTGGCGCGAGCTGTCGACCATGGGGCCGCCGCAGGACCTGCGCGACCTGCTGGAGCCCGTGCCGGCCCCGGTGCCGGTGCCGCTCGAGGACGTCGAGCCGGCGTCGGAGATCCGCAAGCGCTTCGTGTCCACGGCGATGTCGCTCGGGGCGCTCTCGCCCGAGGCGCACGCCGCCCTGGCCATCGCGATGAACGAGATCGGCGCCCGGTCGAACTCCGGCGAGGGCGGCGAGGACCCCGGCTTCTACGACGCGCCCGGCGCCCGCCGGGACAACAAGGTGAAGCAGGTGGCATCGGCCCGCTTCGGCGTCACGCCCGAGTACCTGCGCCGCGCGTCGGAGCTCGAGATCAAGGTCGCCCAGGGCTCCAAGCCGGGTGAGGGGGGCCAGCTGCCGGGGATGAAGGTGACGAGCCTGATCGCCCGGCTGCGCCACGCGCAGACCGGCCAGCAGCTCATCTCGCCACCCCCGCACCACGACATCTACTCGATCGAGGACCTGGCGCAGCTCATCTACGACCTGAAAGCGATCAACCCGCACGCCCGCGTGGGCGTGAAGCTCGTCTCCGAGGCCGGAGTGGGCACCATCGCGGCCGGCGTGGTCAAGGCGAAGGCCGACTACGTCCTGGTCAGCGGGCACAACGGCGGCACCGGCGCGTCGCCGCTCTCCTCGATCAAGAGCGCCGGCTCCCCCTGGGAGCTGGGCCTGGCGGAGACGCAGCAGGTGCTCGTCGAGCATCGCCTGCGCGAGCGCGTGTCCCTGCGCACCGACGGAGGGCTCCGCAGCGGCCGGGACATCATGGTGGCGGCCATCCTGGGGGCCGAGGAGTTCGGCTTCGGCACGGGCGTGCTGGTCGCGCTGGGCTGCGACATGGCACGGCAGTGCCACCTCAACACCTGTCCGACCGGCATCGCCACCCAGCGCGAGGACCTGCGCGCCAAGTTCACGGGCCGGCCGGAGCACGTGATCACGTACCTGACGCTGCTGGCCGAGGAGACGCGACGCCACCTGGCCATGGCCGGCGCCCGCAGCCTCGACGAGGTGATCGGCCGCGTCGAGCTCCTGCGCGAGACGCCCAACGAGCTCGGCCTGGACCTGAGCTTCATCCTGCGAGCCCCAGCCGACCCGGTTGCGCCCCGGCGCCGGCTGTGGGCCCGCAACGGCGAGCCTCCCCAGGCCACTCCGCCGGCTGGTGCGATCGACAACTCGCATCGTGCCGCCGGCGCCGGGCGCCGGGACGAGCGTCTCGTCTATCGCGGCAGCGCCGGGCAGAGCTTCGGCGCATGGCTGGACACCGGCATGGAGCTCGTGCTGGAGGGCGAGGCCAACGACTACGTCGGCAAGGGCATGGGCGGCGGCGTCATCGCGATCAGGCCGTTCGCCGGCGACGGCGCCGCGGACGGCGAGACGCGGCCCGTCCTGGCCGGCAACACCTGCCTCTACGGCGCCACCGGCGGCCGGCTGTTCCTCGCCGGCCGGGCCGGCGAGCGGTTCTGCGTGCGCAACTCCGGCGCGGTCGCGGTGCTGGAGGGCGCGGGCGACCATTTCTGCGAGTACATGACGGGCGGGACGGCCGTGTCGCTGGGCCCCGTGGGCAGGAACGTCGGGGCCGGCATGACGGGCGGGGTGGCCTACGTTCGCGAGTTCGGCCAGCTCAACCCGGACAGCGTCTGTGTCCGCCCCATGCCGGCCGAGGAAGGCCCCCAGCTCCGCGCCCTGGTCGAGGAGCACGCCCTGCGCACCGGGAGCCGCCTCGCCGCGGAGCTCCTGGCCGACTGGCCCGAGGCGCTGCGGGGCTTCCGTCAAGTGGTTCCCGTGGCCGCGACGCCGGTCCCGACCGCGAAACCGGCCGGCGAGCCGGCTGCCGAAGAAGAAGCCCCCGCTCCCGCCTGAGTCCCGGCCCTTTACACCCCGACTTGACGTAACCCCCATCGTGCGTGACCGTTATGCGTACGTGGAAGCGGTGTTTCGTGCTGCTGTGGCCGCGGTCGTGCTCGGACCGGTCGCGCTCGCCGGTCTCGGTGTGGCGGATGTTGCGGCGTTCAACTCACGCGCTGTCGGTCTGGAACAGAGCTGGGCCGCCGCCGAGTCAGCCGGCGTGAGCCCTGGTCAGCTGGCGTCCGCGCGGGCGAGCCTGGGGGCGCTCCGCGACCGCCGGATCGGGTTCCTGCCCTACTCGATCTTCTCCGGCGCGCTGCTGTTCGACCCGTTCGGCGAGGCGGAGACGATGAGCGCGGGCGTACAGAGCCAGGCGCTGACCCAGGCTCGGGCGCGGGCGCGGGAGGACCTGGCCCGCCTGAAGGACGCCGGGGGCCCGAACTACACCGCCTACGAGCAGCACGCCGCCGCCATGGCGAACGCCCGCCAGCTCGCCGACTACGTTCGGCTGGTCAGGGCGTGGGAAGCCGAGGCCAGGCAGCTCGGCGACGCGCGCGACGCGCTGTCCACCGCCTCGGGCGGGCTGAAGGACGGGCTGCCGAAGGACGTGATGGACGGCGTGTCCCGCCTCCAGGCGGTGGTCTCCGTCGCGACCAACGCCAAGCTCTCGACCGACCCCGGAGGCCAGGCGCTGACCCACGCCCAGGACTACCTGAAGGGCCAGTACCCGGAGCTGCTGGCGCAGCACGACGCCGTCGCGGCCGAGGTCAGGTCGGCGGGCGATACCGTGCAGCACCGGGTCGACCTCCGAACACAGGCCGACCAGCTCATGGGCCGGCTGCCCGACCTGCTCACCCTGGCGAGCAAGTACAGCGTCGCCAGCACCTACCAGTCACGGGCCGCGCAGGCCAAGGCGGGCGTGCAGGCCGCTGAGCAGGCCGGGGACGACGCCAAGATGGACGCCGCCACGACGGAGTTGAAGCAGTCGGTGGGCCAGCTCAGCAGCGCCGTGACCTCGGCCCAGAAGACCGCGACGGCCACCGCGCTGGCGACCGGGGCCGGCTGCGTCGACGGCGAACCGGCGCAGCTGATCGTGGTCCACACGGCGACCCAGAAGCTGGTGGCCTACAACAACGGCTGCCCGTTCCTCACCACCCTGGTGACCACCGGCCGTCCGGCGCTGCCGACGGACGTCGGCACGTTCACCATCCACGCCAAGTACGGGGACTACCTGATGCGCTCGCCGTGGCAGCCGAGCACCAACCCGCTCTGGTACCCGGACACCGTGGTGCACGACGCGATGCTGGTCGTGCCCGCTGACGGCACCTTCATCCACAGCGCCGAATGGGAGCCGGCCAGCGCGTACGGGCCGGGCTCCGAGAACGGTCCCTACGCCAGTCACGGCTGCGTGCACGTGCAGAACGGGCCCCTGGCCACGCTGTACAACTGGGCGCAGATCGGCGCGACCGTCATCGTCATGAGCTGACGTCAAAGAGTCGGAGAGGAGATCGTTCGTCCATGGCGGTGCTGGGATAGGGTGGGAGTGTGATGCTGCCAGGGCTGCTCCTCGCCGTGCTGGTGGCCATCACGGCCGCCACCGCCAACACCGTCGCCTTCCAGATGCGTGCGAGCGACCTGCGGCAGCGCTGGGCGTCTGAGCAGGCGGCCGGGGTTCCCGCCGCCAGCCTGGCCGAGGCGCGGCGGGAGCTGGTCGCCGAGCAGGTCCGGCACATCGGCCTCCTGCCCTATGCGACCGTGTCGGGAGCTGTCACGACCGACCCGTTCGGGCAGCCCGAGGCCAGCGCGGCCGCGGCGTACCGGTCCGCGAGGGCCGCGGCCCTCGCCAGAGCGACCACCGCCCTGGCGCGCCGGCACGAGGTCGGAGGGCCCAACGACGCCGGCCATGCCAGCCGCATCGTCCAGCTCGCGGAGGCGGTCCGGCCCGCGGACGCCGACGCGCTGGCGCGGCGCTGGGAGATCGAGACCGCGCGGATGGAGGGTGTCCGCCAGCAGCTCGCCATGGAGGCCGGCGGCATGACCCGGGGTCTGCCGTCCGACGTGGTCGCGGCCACCGCCGGGCTCTCCGACCTTGCCTCCCGGGCGGAGGCGGCCGGCATCGCCACCGCGGACGCCGGGACCGCCCTCGTCCACGCGCAGATCTACCTGACCGAACCCTATCCCGCGCTGCTCGCCCGGCACCAGGGCGTCGTGACCGAGCTGCGGGCGGCGACGGACCGGCTGCAGCAGCACGTCGACGTGCGCGCCAGGGCCGACGACCTGCTCGCGAAGGACAGGGACCTGCTGCAGCAGGTCACCGGGTACGGGGTGGGCGAGGAGCTCCAGGCGCGCTTCGACCGGGCACGCGGCGCGCTCGACGCCGCCCGCCTGGCGCGGGACGACGCCGCCGTGGATGCCGCCGTGACCGAGCTGCAGAAGGTGGACGCCGACCTGGCGGCGGCCGCCGGGGGCCGGCTTCCTCTCTCCGGCATCGCCTGTCGGACCGACGCGCCGGCCCAGCTGATCGTCATCCACCTGGCCACGCAGCAGATGGTCGCCTACCAGGATGGATGCCCGATGCTGCGCACCCCGGTGACCACCGGGCGCGCGGCGCTGCCGACGGGCCGGGGGACGTTCCACATCTACTACAAGGCCGCCAGGTACCACATGATCTCGCCGTGGCCCCTCGGCAACCCGTTCTACTACCCGCCGACGTGGGTCTCGAACGCGATGGAGTTCATCGGCAACGGCACGTTCATCCACAGCGCCGACTGGCAGCCGGCGGACAGCTACGGCCCCGGCTCCGAGTACGGGCCGTACGCCAGCCACGGCTGCGTCCACGTGATCGACGGACCGCTGCAGCAGCTCTACGAATGGGCGGCGATCGGCACCACCGTCATCGTCGGCGACTAGACGAATCACTCCCGAAGGTACGCACGGCCGGGCTCGACGGGCCAGAACGCGCCGCCTTCGCCAGGGCACTGCTACGGCCACCCCTGGGTTCTTTCTGAGGCAAGTTGGGGCAGGCGTCGACTGGCCCGCCGTTGGCCGTTGACAGCGGTTTGGCCGGCGTGACACATTGGCGCGCGGATGGCTGCCTGGAACCCTCCTCGCCATGACCTCGTGGGGGGCCGACTCTGCCTCGACTTCTGCAACACGACCGACAATGGCCGCCGCGGGCCCGAGGATCGACTGGAGAGCTATGGGGACCTGGTCAGATGGGGCTGGCGCGCCGGCATCCTCACCCCCGAGGAGGCTGCCCGGCTGGCTCGCCTGGGCGCGAGCAGCCCGGCGGATGCGTCGATGGTGCGCAAGCGGGCGGTTCGGCTGCGCGACGCGCTCACCTCGATCTTCTCCTCCGTGGCCGAGGGACGCGGCCTGCGGCCGGGAGCCCTCGACGTGCTGAACCACGAGCTGTCCGGCCCGATGTCGCGCTCTCGTGTCGTCCCGGCCGACAGGGGGTTCACATGGCTCTGGACCGAGGGCGGCGGGGCGCTGGACTGCGTGCTGTGGCCCATCGCCCGCTCGGGCGCCGACCTGCTGACAGAGGGCCCGTTGAACGCGATCCGCGTCTGCGAGGGCCGCGGGTGCGGGTGGCTGTTCCTGGACGCATCCCGGAACCGGACCCGCCGGTGGTGCGACATGCGCATCTGCGGCAACCGCGCCAAGGCCCGCCGCCACCACGAACGCACGAAGGCCGGCGCCGCCTGATGACCCACGCTCATGTCCCGCTGTCGAGGTCGTACTGGCCCGGCGGCGATCACTGCGAGTAGACTCGCCGCCGTGGTTGGCGGGCTCAGAGTTGCCGTGGTCATCCCCGCCTTCAACGAGGCGGAGCGACTCGGCCGGCTGCTGCCGGCAATTCCCGGAGACCTGGTCGACCAGGTCGTCGTCGTCAACGACGCGTCGCTCGACGCGACCTCGGAGGTGTCTCGACGATGTGGCGCCTGCGTCATCGACCACGAGGAGCGCACCGGTCCCGGGCCGGCGATCCGTGACGCGCTCGACCTCCTCAGGTCTCAGGGATTCGATGCGGTCGCCGTGATGGCGGCCAACGGAAAGCACGACCCCCGCCAGCTCCCGGACCTGATCTGGCCGCTGGTCGACGAGGACCTGGACCTGGTCAGAGGTTCGCGGTTCCTCGCCGGAGGCTCGCAGGTCAACATGCCCTGGCACCGCCTGCTGCTCATCAGGCTGTTCACCTGGCTGACGTTGCTGGCGGTGGGGCAGCGCGTCACGGATGCGACCGGCGGCTTCCAGGCGTACCGGCTGCGAGTGCTCGACGAC
Organism: Candidatus Dormiibacterota bacterium; assembly: GCA_036500885.1. Lineage (GTDB taxonomy): Bacteria > Chloroflexota > Dormibacteria > Dormibacterales > Dormibacteraceae > CF-161. Next base: position 3,545 of record DASYBH010000241.1, on the reverse strand, counting down.
TCCACGATCGACCTGCACCAGCCCTGGTTGGGCCGATACCAGGTCGAGACGTACCTATTCGTGAAGACCCTGCTTCGGCGGTACCGCTGGAAGGAGGTCGCCGTGCGGATCACCTATCCGGAACGGGGCCGATACACGCGCGCCCGCACGCTGATCGACTGGTGGGGCTACTTCAGCCCAGTGGTGCTGCTGCGCCTCGGCCTACGGCACTAGATGAATGACGTGCAGTGCCCTGGCGAAAGGCGGTGCATGTTCGGGCGGACGACCAGCCTGAATGAGTTGCAGCACGAAGGCACGAAGGACACGAAGACGCACGAAGGAATGGGGATCTGGGGAATCGGATAGAGCGGTGAGGCTGACCTCGGAGCCCTTCGTGCGTCTTCGTGCTCTTCGTGGCTCCGTGCTTCAGACCAATTGAGAAAGGGCCGCCGTCAGCGTCTCCGCCACCCGCGTGATCTGGTGCGGGGCGAGCTCCGGATACATGGGCAGCGAGATGAGACGAGCGGCGGCGCGCTCCGTGACCGGGAACGCGCCCCGGCCGGTGCCGCGGTCGCGGTACGCCTCCTGGAGATGGATCGGCACCGGGTAGTGCAGGGCCGCGCCGATGCCGCTGGCTCGCAGCGCGGCCAGCACCTCGTCGCGCCGTTCCGTCTGGACCACCATGAGATGGTGCACGTGCTCGACGTCCGGCCTCGACCGCGTCAGCTCGACGCCGCTGCCTCGCAGCAGACGGGCGTAGAGACCGGCGTGCGCGCGCCGTGTCTCGTTCCACCGGTCGAGGTGCCCGAGCTTGACCCGGAGCACCGCCGCCTGCACGGTGTCCAGCCGCCGGTTCCAGGCCAGGGTGGCGTGCTCGTACTTCCGGCGCTGCCCGTAGTTGCGCATCGTGCGGACCCGCTCGGCGAGCTCCGGGTCCCGCGTCGTGAGGATGCCGCCGTCACCGTACGCCCCCAGGTTCTTGGCGGGGTAGAAGCTGAAGGCGGCGAAGTCCCCCAGTGAGCCGACTCGCCGCCCGGCGAAGCGTGCACCGTGCGCCTGGCACGCATCCTCGATTACCCCGAGACCGTGCTCTCTGGCGATGGCGACGATGGAACGCATGTCGGCGGGCTGGCCGTACAGGTGAACGGGCATGATCGCCCTCGTGCGGGGCGTGATCGCGGCTCGAACGGCGTCGGGATCCATGTTGAGCGTGCAGGGGTCGACGTCGACCCAGACCGGCGTCGCACCCGTGAAGCTGATGGCGCTCGAGCTGGCGATGAAGGAGTTCGCCGGGGTCACCACCTCGTCTCCGGCGCCCACTCCCATCGCGCGCATGCCCAGCTCCAGCGCGGAGAGCCCGCTGTCGACGCCCACGGCGTGCCCGACCTCGCAGTACGCGGCGAACTCCGCCTCGAAGGCCTCCACATCATGGCCGAGGACGAAGTCGGCACGCTCCATCACGGCCCTCACCGCCGCCTCCACGCCGGCGGCGATGGACCGATGCTGCGCGCGAAGGTCGACCAGGGGGATGTCGGCGTCGCTCACCGAGCGATTTCCACCGGAGACCGCTCCAGGTCGGCCTGCGCCCGCTCCAGGATGCGAACGAGACGCAGGGCCTCCCTGCCGTCCGAGCGCGGCTGCGCTCCCCGCTCGATGCAGGACGCGAAGTGCACCAGCTCCGCGTGCAGCGGTTCCTCGCTCTCGACCTTCGGGATGACGATGTCGCCGTCGCGCACCGCCGCGAGGAACTCGGAGAACTCTCCTCCGCGAGGCTGGTAGGTGACGCCCTTGTCGTAGACGCGGAGCTTCTCGCTCGGATGGACGTCGTCGTACACGATCATCTTCCGGTCGCCAACGACCGTCACCTTGCGGTCCTTGACCGGGTCGAGCCAGCTGACCTGGATGCCCACGAGGATGTCCCCCGGGTAGCGGAGGGTCAGGAAGACGACGTCCTCGACGCCCGCTCGCAGGTAGGACTGCCCTCTGGCGGTCACCTCCAGCGGATCGGTCCCGAGCCAGTACCGGAGCATCGACAGGTCGTGCGGCGCCAGGTCCCACAGCGCGTTGACGTCCTGGCGGATCGGCCCGAGGCCCGTCCGGCGGAAGGAGAGGTACAGCAGGCGGCCCAGCTCGCCGCCGTCGATGAGCCGCTTCACCTGCTCGACCGCGGGATTGAACAGAAAAGTGTGACCGACCATCAGCGTCCGGCCGGCCCGTTCCGCCGCGCACAGCATCTCCTCGCCCGCCTCCACGGTGTCGGCCAGCGGCTTCTCCACCAGCACGTGCAACCCTGCCTCGAAGCAGTCCAGGGTCACCGACCGGTGCGCGGTCGTGGTCGTGGCGACGATCACGGCGTCGAGGCCCGCCGCGGACAGGAGGCTGCGGTGGTCGGCGTGCAGCCGGACGTCGGGATAGAGCCGGCCGATGGCCTCGAGCCGCTCGCGCCTGAGCTCCGCGCAGGCGGCCAGACGCGCGTTCGGCACCTGCCCGTGCAGCAGGCGCGCGTAGTTCGGGCCCCAGTGGCCCAGACCGATGAGCCCGAACCGGAGCTCAGCCATCGGCCTGCGCCGCTCGCCGCCAGACGTAGGGTCTCTCGAACAGGCCGGCGTGACAGACGAGGGCCCCGACCTCCTTGCGGACCGTGGCCGGGCTGCCGGCCACGACCGTCCCCGCCGGCACGTCGCGGGTGACCACGCTGCCGGCCCCGACGAGCGCGCCCTCTCCGATCCGCACACCCGGCAGGATCGTCGCGTTGCCGCCGATGCTGACGTCGTCGGCCACCGTCGCGCCCAGGACGCATTCGCGGAAGCGCGGGCACGCGGGATGGGGGTCGTCGGTGAAGACCACCCCGGGACCCACGAACACCCGGCGACCGAGCGTCACGTGCTCCAGGAAGCAGAGCGAGTGCACCCGCGTCCCGTCGCCGATCCGGTTGCCCGGCTCCAGGACCGCGTGGGTCCCGATGCTGCAGTCGTCACCGATGACGTTGTCCTCGCGGATGAGGGCGCCGTGTCCGGTGCTGACGCGCGCGCCGATCGTGGCGCCTCCGTAGATCACCGTGCCGGAGCGCACGTGACCGCCGGGGCCGATGCGCGTGGGCAGCTCGCCCGGCCCGGCACCTCCCGGGGGCCGGCCCACGACCGCGCCGGCTTCGACGACGGTCCCTTCCCCGATCTCCACGTTGGGATAAACAGCCACCGACTCCTCGATACGACAGCAGCCCGGGTTTGGCTACTTTCGACTCGCACTCGCGGCTGCTGCGGGGTCACAGCGGGGTCATGTATCCCGGGGAAGGTCCCGGACAGACCCGGCAGGAGGCGGGCCTCGTGACCAGCCGACCGAGTTCGAACCGGACCCTCCCGGCCCCGCCGGACGTTGCCGGACTCTCCCCGGACGGGCTGTTGACCGCAAGGTTCACGGTTCGAATCCGTGCTCCGGAGCCAGCTTCTGGCGCCGAACGCCCGGCGGCCGCCCCGTCCGTGTTCGCCGCTTCAGAACGAGTCGGCCGGCCCCGCGCTCCGCCTCACGCCCGAACCGACCCGCAGTTCCTGCGAACCCAGCCTGTG
>DASYBH010000240.1:0-2419 GCA_036500885.1 Candidatus Dormiibacterota bacterium | reverse complement strand
TCTGGTTTGCCTGCTTGAGCTGGTCCTTTCCGCGGTTCATGTGGAACTGCGCGGATTGGAATCGGGCGGTGACCGTGCCCAGCAGGTCGCGGACTTGCACGTAGGAGAGAAGGCCTCCCGCCCCGAGCAAGACGATCAGGCCCAGGCCGACCCAGCGGCGCTTATGCCAGCCTACCGACGCGAGCCGACGCGCCACCGACGAGGCGGAGGCGTGCTGGGCGCCGGGGTCAGGCAGCGCCGGATCTTGGCGGGCGAGCGCGCGCAACGGGCCAGAGTGTAGCAACCGCACAAGCCCTGATCCACCGATCGGCTCGCCGCGCATCGGTGGATCAGGGTTGGGAGCTGTTCAAGATTAAGGGACTGTTGGTAGCGTACGTGCGTATGTGATAGGCTTCAACGGCGATGAAGCTGGCCGATTGGGCGCGTCAGAACGGTATCCACCCGAAGACCGCGCTGCGCTGGTACACCGAAGGCAAGCTGCCAGTCCCCGCGCGGAAGATCGGCCAGCGGACGATCCTGGTCGAGACGCCCGTCGGAAGCGGGGAGCGGGTGGCGCTCTATGCCCGGGTGTCGAGCCACGACCAGCGACAGGACCTGGATCGACAGCTCGGGCGTCTGGTGGAGTGGGCCGTCCGGCGTGGCCTGCAGGTGACGCAGACGGTAGCCGAGGTGGGCTCGGGGATGAACGGCTCCCGCCCCAAGCTGCGCCGGCTCCTGGCCGACCAGACGGTGGACTGCATCGTGGTCGAGCACCGGGACCGGTTGGCGAGGCTGGGGAGCGAGTACGTGGAAGCGGCCCTGGTGGGGGCGGGGCGGCGGCTGCTGGTGGTGGAGGCGACCGAAGTCGAGGACGACCTGGTCAGGGACATGACCGAGGTGCTGACCTCACTGTGCGCGCGGCTGTACGGGAGGCGCTCGGCCAGGACGCGGGCATCCAGAGCGCTGAAGTGCGCGTCCCTGCCAGTGGGCGAAGAGGGATGAGCGTGCATCAGGGGTTCCGCTTGGCGCTGGATCCGACGGCGGGCCAGCGGAGAGGGCTGGCCTCACACTGTGGGGCGGCACGTTTCGCGTTCAACTGGGGCCTGGAGCTGGTCAAGGTTCGGCTGGAGGCGCGAGGGGAGGATGGGGAGGCGGAGGTTCCATGGAATCTCCCGGCGCTGCGCCGGGAGTGGAATCAGCAGAAGGAGGAGGTAGCTCCCTGGTGGCGCGAGAACTCCAAGGAGGCCTACAGCTCGGGCCTGGACGCGCTGGCTCGGGCGCTGGGCAACTTCAGCGCCGCCAGACATGGCAAGCGAAGGGCCAGCTCGGGCTTCCCGCGTCACCGTAAGCGGGGCCGTCGCGACTCGTGCCGGTTCACGACAGGGGTGATCCGGATCGATGACGAGCGTCACGTCAGCCTGCCTCGTCTGGGTCGGCTGCGGACGATGGAGGAGACCGAGGGGTTGTTGGAGCGGCTGCGAGCGGGGACGGCTCGGATCCTGAGCGCGACCGTCTCACGCGAGGCCGATCGCTGGTTCGTCTCGTTCACCTGCGAGGTGGAGCGGGTGGTGGCCACCAGCAACGGTCATGACGATGTGGTGGGTGTCGACCTCGGGGTGTTGAGGCTGGCGACCCTGTCCAGCGGAGAGCTGATCGAGGGTGCCGTGGGGTTGCGCTCGGCGCAGCGGCGCCTGCGAAGACAGCAGCGCACGGTGTCGCGGCGACACAAGGGCAGCCGGCGACGGCGGCGGGCGGCCTTGCGGGTGGCGCGGACTCATCGTCGGGTGCGCAACGTGCGTCGAGATCGCCTGCACAAGCTGACCACCGAACTGGCCAAGAACCACGGCCGGGTGGTCATCGAGGACCTGAACGTGCGGGGCATGATGGGGTCGGCGCGGGGCACGGCGGAACACCCGGGACGCAACGTGAGGGCCAAGGCTGGGCTGAACCGCGCCCTGGCGGACGCGTCGCTGGGCGAGTTCCGGCGGCTGCTGGAGTACAAGTGCGCCTGGTACGGGAGCACGTTGGTGATGGCACCGCGCTTGTTCGCCTCCTCCAAACGTTGCTCTGGCTGCGGTGAGGTGCGCGAGGAGCTCAGCCTGGGCGAGCGAGTCTTCGTCTGTCCTGCCTGCGGGCAGACGACCGATCGTGACCTCAACGCCGCGCACAACCTCGTGTGGTGGGCCGAGGCGAATGCCCACCAGGTCGCCGCCAGTGCGGTGGAGACCGAAAACGCGCGTGGAGAGGACTTAAGACCCGGCTCGAGCCGGGCAGACCTCGGGGAAGCGCGAACCGGGAATGGCCCGGAGCCCGCCGGCATGACCGGCGGTCCTCAACGAGGTGTCCGTTATGTCCCTTAATGAGGAACGGTGCTCCGCCCCCTCGCCAAACGGCGTCTACCGCGATCGGCTCCCTCAACCCGTGATCTCGGCCCGCTAGG
>DASYBH010000239.1:0-3631 GCA_036500885.1 Candidatus Dormiibacterota bacterium | reverse complement strand
CCTCGAGCCCTTCCAGCTCTGCCTGGATCCGCTCGCGATCGAGGAGGTCACCGGCGCCGAGCGCGAGCGGATCCAGGCAGAGCTGGAAGGGCTCGAGGAGGGAATCACCTCCTCGCGTGAGAGCCTGGAGGCCCTGCACGTCAAGCAGCTGCTGACCGACACGCAGTACCGCGACTTCCAGGAGCGGTTCGGGCGCGCCTTCAAGGCGAGCATCGGCGCCGAGGCGGTCCGCGAGCTGCTGGGCAAGATCGACCTGGACCAGGAGATGTACCGCCTGCGGGACGAGTCCCGGACCGCGAGCGGCCAGCGCCGGCAGAAGGCGATCAAGCGGCTGAAGGTGGTCGAGGACTTCCGCAAGTCCGCGGCCAGCCCGACCTGGATGATCCTCGAGGTCCTCCCGGTCATCCCGCCCGAGCTGCGCCCGATGGTCCAGCTCGACGGCGGCCGCTTCGCCACGTCCGACCTCAACGACCTCTACCGGCGCGTGATCAACCGCAACAACCGGCTGAAGCGACTGCTGGAGCTGGGCGCGCCGGAGATCATCGTCCGCAACGAGAAGCGGATGCTCCAGGAGGCGGTCGACGCCCTGATCGACAACGGCCGGCGCGGCCGGGCCATCACGGGCACCGGCAACCGCAAGCTGAAGAGCCTGTCCGACCTGCTCAAGGGCAAGCAGGGGCGGTTCCGCCAGAACCTGCTGGGCAAGCGCGTGGACTACTCCGGCCGCTCCGTGATCGTGGTCGGCCCCGAGATGAAGCTCCACGAGTGCGGCCTGCCCAAGAAGATGGCGCTGGAGCTGTTCAAGCCCTTCGTCATGCGGGAGCTGGTCAACAAGGGCTATACGACCAACATCAAGTCCGCCAAGCGCATGGTGGAGCGCAGCAACAACGCGGTGTGGGACGTGCTGGACGAGGTCATCCGTGACCACCCGGTGCTGCTCAACCGCGCCCCGACGCTGCACCGCCTGGGCATCCAGGCGTTCATGCCGGTGCTGGTGGAGGGCTCGGCCATCCAGGTGCACCCGCTGGTGTGCCCGGCGTTCAACGCCGACTTCGACGGCGACCAGATGGCCGTGCACGTGCCGCTCTTCTCAGGGGCGATCGCCGAGGCGAAGAACCTGATGATGAGCTCGCGCAACCTGCTGAGCCCCGCCAACGGGCAGCCGGTGGTGGCGCCGACGCAGGACATCGTGCTCGGCTGCTACTGGCTGACGGCGGTTCGCTCCGATCCGCCGTCGGGCGACGACGCGAAGAAGCTGCAGGCCTTCAGCTCGGCCGACGAGGTGGTCCTGGCCTACAGCGCCAGGAAGGTCACCCTGCACGACTGGGTCCGGGTCCGGCTCGAGGGCGAGCTGACGGTGACCACGCCGGGCCGGGTCATCATGAACCAGGTCCTGCCGGTCGGCCGGGCGCCCAGGGATCTGGACGAGGACACGGACGTGGTGCGCGAGCCGCTGCCGTTCCAGAACACCGTGCTCGACAAGAAGGGCCTCCGCCTGCTGGTGGGCAAGCTCTTCGCCCTGTACGGCGGCGAGATGACGGCGACGGCGGTCAACGACATCAAGCGGATCGGATACCGCTACGCGACCCAGGCCGGGTTCACGATCTCGGCCATGGACGTGCCGCACCCGGCCGCCAAGGCGGCGATCCTGGACACCACCCAGCAGGAGGTCAACGAGGTCGAGCGGATGTACCGCCGCGGCGTCATGACCGAGGACGAGCGCTACCGCAAGGTGGTGGAGCTGTGGACCAGGGCGACCGAGGACGTCCGCCACGCCAGCCTGGCCGAGTTCGACCGCTTCAACCCGATCTGGATGATGATGTCGTCCGGCGCCCGCGGTGACGTGCACCAGGTGAGCCAGCTGGCCGGCATGCGCGGCCTGATGGCCGACCCGACCGGGCGAATCATCGACCTTCCCATTCGCTCCAACTTCACCGAGGGCCTGAACGTGCTGGAGTACTTCATCTCCACGCACGGCACGCGCAAGGGCCTCGCGGACACGGCGCTGCGAACGGCCGACTCGGGCTACCTGACCCGGCGGCTCGTCGACGTGGCGCAGGACGTGATCGTGCGCGAGGAGGACTGCGGCACCCGCAACGGCATCTGGGTCCACGGCGTGAACCCGGAGCGGGCGCGCGTGGACCCGATCTTCGAGCGGATCGCGGGCCGGCTCACGGCCGAGGACATCACCGGCGCCGACGGGACGGTGATCGCCCGCGCGGGCGACGCCATCACCGACGAGGTGGCGAGGCGCGCCATCGCGGCGTCGGTGGGTTCGGTCAGAGTCCGCTCGGTGCTGATCTGCGAGGCGCGCGAGGGTGTCTGCCGCAGCTGCTACGGGCGCAACCTGGCGACGGGCCAGATCGTGGAGATCGGCGAGGCGGTGGGCGTGATCGCCGCCCAGTCGATCGGCGAGCCGGGCACCCAGCTCACGATGCGCACGTTCCACACCGGCGGCGTCGCCGGCGTGGACATCACCCAGGGCCTCCCGCGCGTCGAGGAGCTGTTCGAGGCGCGCATCCCCAAGGGCAAGGCGATCATCTCCGAGATCGACGGCGACCTGGAGGTGATCCGGCAGGAGGGCAGCCGCAGGGTGCGGGTGACCTCACGCGAGGAGTTCGAGGTCTCCTACCCGCTGGAGTCGGGCATGGAGGTGCTCGTCTCCAACGGGGCGGACGTGGTCGAGGGTCAGGAGCTGGCCCGCGACGGCGATTCCGCCATCCTCCGCACGCGGCATGCGGGCCGGGCTCGCGTCGGGCGCAAGGAGGTCACGGTCTCGGCGGTCGACGAGGAGGTCCGCGAGTACCTGATCCCGCACGGCGTTCGCATCCGGCCGGAGCTGGAGCGGCGCGACGGCACCGCCGTGATCGTCAAGGCGGGGCAGCAGATCACCGAGGGCTCGATCAGCCCGCAGGAGCTGCTGCAGGTGCTCGGCAAGGAGGCCGTCCAGACCTTCCTGGTCGACGAGGTCCAGAAGGTCTACCGGTCGCAGGGCGTCGACATCAACGACAAGCACATCGAGGTGATCGTGCGCCAGATGATGCGGAAGGTCCGCATCGACTCGGCGGGCGACACGTCGCTCCTGCCGGGCGAGATCGTCTCCCAGTGGGAGTACGAGGAGGCCAACAAGGAGGTCCTGGCCGAGGGCGGCGAGCCGGCCACGGCGCAGACGGTCCTGCTGGGCCTCATCAAGGCGGCGCTGAACACCACCTCGTGGCTGTCGGCGGCGTCGTTCCAGGAGACCACGCGGGTGCTGACCGAGGCCGCGATCAGCGGCAAGGTCGACCGCCTGCGGGGCCTGAAGGAAAACGTGATCATCGGCAAGCTGATCCCGGCCGGGACGGGGCTCGACTACTACAAGAAGCAGCGCGAGCAGGCCGCCCGGATGATGGAGGAGGAGCCGATCGACCTGGAGATGCTGTCGGTCTAGAGCCGAGAGCATCGAGGGGCCGCCCCGTTGGGGCGGCCCCTTTCTTCTATTCGCGCCGAGTTTGCCTGGCGGCGGCCGGCGGCTCCGCGATCGCGTTCAATCGACGCCATGGTCGAGTTGGCGCCAGTCGTCGCTCGTCGCGCCGGCCCGCAGCCAGGGGAGTGGCTCCTCGTCGAGGTGCGTGGGGTTGACCCACACCAC
>DASYBH010000238.1:0-3572 GCA_036500885.1 Candidatus Dormiibacterota bacterium | reverse complement strand
GACCTGCACAACGTCACGGTGGAGCGGAGGAGCGACGGCAGCCCCTACCTCCCCCCCTCATCAACCGGGGGGTCAGGGGGGGCAAGTCGTCTTCCCTACCTCCCCCGCTCATCTGCCGGGGGGTCAGGTCGTCTTCCTTTTCCAGGCATGCCCGTCGAGCTCACAGGAGCGATGCCCGAGGTGGCGGCCCGGGTGGTTCCTTGAGAGGCGGTCCCATGGTGCGGTTGAGGCCGGGCCGGGTTCAGGACCTGCCCGGGCTCCGCGTGCTGTGGGCCAACGAGGTGCAGAACCGCACCCGGGACTGCGTGCCCAGCGAGGCGATGATCGCGCGAATGATGGGTTCGTTCGACTGGGCGTCGCGCTCGCGCATGATCGACGGCGCCGGCGGCCTCAGGGCGGCGGTGCTGGTGCTGGAGCATGCCAGCCGCGGCATCCCCGTCGCGCGGGTGGAGACGGTGGCCCGAGACGAGGACGACCGCCTGCGCCTGATCCAGTGGGGCCTGGGCCTCAGCCGTTCCGCCGGCGCCACCTTCGCCCAGGTCTGGCGGCCCAGGGGCCAGCGGCGCGGCCTGGTCGAGCTGGGCCTGACCCTGGCCAGGCCGTTCTGGCGCATGGATCGCCGGGACCTCGAGGAGGTGCCCGATGCGCCGCTGGCGGCCGGCTACCGGCTGGCCGGTGCGGTCGACCGGCGCGAGGCGGCGGTCGTGTTCAACCGCTCGTTCGCCGAGCACTGGCGGTTCCAGGCGCTCGACCCGGACGACCTGCCTCCGTCCACCCGGCCGCGGGAGCTCGAGCTGATGGCGGTCACGTCGGATGGGATGCCCGCGGCGGTCGTCTGGTGCGAGGTCGACACCCACGATCCCGACCGGCGGCCGCAGCCGGTGGGCATGATCGAGGTGGTCGGCACGCTGCCGGAGCATCGCCGCCGGGGCCTCGCGTTCGGGCTGACGGCTGAGGCCATGCGCCGGCTGCGCCGGCGCGACGCCGCCAGCGCGTCGCTGTACGTGGACGGACTCAACCCCACGCGTGCCTATGACGTCTACGGCCGCCTGGGATTCTCGGTCGCGTTCCAGTACGACGTGTTCGAGATGCGGCTACGGTAGGTCGCCTCGTGCGGGCGGGGGAGGCTCGTCCGGGTGCGGCGGCGCGAAGCTGATCTCGTACACGCCGCCCCTGAGGGTCGCTCGGTGCATCCACTTCAGCCGGCGCAGCAGGCCGAGCATGCTCTGGTTCTCCGGGAGGACGATCAGCGTGAACTCCTGGACGCCGTGCTCGCGGGCCACCTGGGCCAGGAGGCTCAGCAGGCCGGCGCCGATGCCCTGTCGCTGGCGATCGTCGATGACCGCGACCGCGACCTCCGCCGTGTTCGTGCCGGGCGCCCGGTCGTAGCGGGCGACGCCCAGGATGTGCTCGCGGCGGTCCGGCAGGTGCGTGGTGGCCACGAGGGCGAAGCGCTGGTCGTAGTCGACAGTGGCGAGGCGGCGTCCCAGCTCCTCCGGCAGCCGCTTGAGCGGTGAGAAGAACCGGAAGTAGACGCTCCGCTCCGACATGCGGCTGAAGGTCTCGTGGAGCAGCGGCTCGTCCTCGGGGCGGATGGGACGCACGTGCACGCTGGTGCCGTCCTTCAGCTCCATGAGCCGCTCGTAGCGGGTGTCCGGAACCATGTCTGACAGTTGTACACCGGCTTGTGATCTCCTCATGCCATGGACGAGCACCGCAGCCGCATCAGCGAGGCATTCGAGGCGATCGAGCAGGGCAAGCAGTTCGTGTACCGCCGCACCTTCACCGACGGCGACGTGGCGATGTTCTGCGGGGTGACGGGTGACCTCAACCCGTACCACCAGGACGACGCGTTCGCCGCCGCCAGCCCGTTCGGCAGGCGCATCGTCCCCGGTCTGCTGACCGGCAGCATGGCGACGCACATCGGCGGCCTGCTCGGCTTCCTCGCCACCGAGATGCACTTCGAGTTCCTCGCGGGGGTGCACGTCGGCGACACGGTGACGTGCACCGTCACGTTCACCGAGCGTGACGAGGTCAGGCGCCGCCTGACCGGCGTCGCGAGCTTCGTCAACCAGGACGGCGTCGAGGTGCTGAGGGGCACGTTCCGCGGTCGGCCGAGCCTGGTCAGGCTGGCGTGAGCCGAGGTCGCCACAGGCGGTATCCTGGCCTTCGCAAACGGGGTTCGCTGTTCGCATGGAGTGCTCGAGGAGGGGGGACACGTGACACGCACCCGAGGCATCACGCTCTGGCTGATGCTGGTCGCGACGTCCGCGCTGGTGCTGAGCGCCTGCGCGAGCGGCGGCGGCCCCACCAGGCCCGGCCCCGTGACGCTGCGGCTCGGCGTCGCCGACCTGCCGCCCAGCGGCGTGCCGTGGAGCGGCGTCGGGGCGCCAGGACAGTACCTGTGGAGCGACGTCTTCGACGCGCTGACCGTCATCGCGCCCGACGGCGCCGTCAGGGGCGCGCTGGCGCAGTCGTGGACGGCCAGGGACTCGAAGACGTGGGACTTCAAGCTTCGCGACGGCGTGACCTTCTCCAACGGCGAGAGGCTGGACGCCGCGGCGGTGGTGCAGACGCTCCAGTTCCTGCTCTCGCCCGCCGGCAGGACGCAGTTCTCGACGCACGTGACGAACTACGCGTTCCTCACGGGGGCGACGGCGCTCGACGCCTCCACGGTGGAGGTCACGTCGTCGCAGGCCAACGCGCTGGTCCCCAACGCGCTCTCCATCGTGTACATCGTGCCGCCCCGCCTGTTCCAGGAGCAGGGCGTGCAGGGCTTCGCGAGCCACCCGGTCGGGACGGGTCCGTTCACCGTCGCCGAGTGGACGGCCGACCGGATCGTGCTGGAGAAGCGAGCCGGTGGTTCGTGGCGGGGTGTTCCGAAGGTCGACGAGGTCCAGGTCACCCCGCTCAAGGACCCGGCGGCGCGGCTGCAGGCCCTTCAGTCCGGCCAGGTCGACGTCGCCAACGGCCTCGACCCCGACCAGCTCGTGGGACTCCGCAAGCAGGGCTTCCGGGTCGTCGACGCGCCCAGGGCCGCGATCATGTCGCTGGCCCTGATCACGAACAGGGGCGGCCCGCTGGAGAAGCCAGAGGTGCGCCAGGCGCTCAACTATGCTGTCGACAGGGAGGCGATGGCGAGAAACCTCTACCGCGGTCTGTCCGGCCCCGGCGTCTGGCCCGTCCAGGGCGTGCACGGGTACGGGGCGGACCGCAAGCCGTTCCCGCACGACCCCGCCAGGGCGCGCCAGCTGCTGGCCACCGCGGGCTACGCCAACGGGTTCTCGTTCACCGCGGAGATCGTCGTGGGCCAGTTCCCGGCCGACGCGGACATCTACCAGGCGATGGCGGCCGACCTGAAGCAGGTCGGCGTGACGGTGACGCTGGCGCCCATCGACTTCGCCAGCCAGTGGCTGCCGAAGTTCAGCGGCCGCGCGAAGTGGGCCGGTGACGCATTCGGCCTGAGCTGGAACGCGGCGCCGCTGATGGACGGCATCCGCCCGTTCAACTACTTCTCCTGCAGGTACCCGGCGCAGTACCACTGCGACCAGCAGGCGCAGCCGCTGATCGAC
>DASYBH010000237.1:0-11416 GCA_036500885.1 Candidatus Dormiibacterota bacterium | reverse complement strand
CATGTTGGCCAGGAACTCGCTCTTGTACTTCGATGTCAGAGCCAGCTGCTCGGCCTTCTCCTCCAGGGAGCGCCGCGCGGCGGCGTGGCTGCACGCTGGGCCGGCTCATCGAGGAGGCGCTGCGTCGCGAGCTCGCTCAGCATGCAGGCATTCGCCCACCCGAGGTGCCCGTGTTCCGGGGCGGTACCGGTCCGCAGCCCGGCGTGGACCTGAGGTCGAACCGCGCTCTGCTGGAGCTCCTCGAGCCGGCTCGAGCCGTCGGCGAACCGTGAAGCTGCGGCGCACCGCGACGATCATCCAGATCATGCGACGGCTCGTCCCTGGGTCGCCGCGACCTGCTCCAAGGTGACCCGTACATCCGGCTGTGGCACGGGAGCAGGGTTCTCGTAATGTCCGCCCGTTGTCCGGAAACGCGGCGGTAGTGTCGCTGAACATGAAGCGCCCGCCAATCCTGTTGGACCGGCAGGGACCCGGGTCGGCCCCGCCCGCTGCCGCAGCGAATCCGAGCCGCACCGCGCGGACGCCCTCCTCGCCTGGCCGCCGGCCGTCGTCGCCGTCCCGGTGGCGGCTGACCGTTCGATCCATCCTCCACCGCTGGCTCGCGCTCGTCGCCCCCAGCCTGAACCGGGCCTGAAGCGGGAGAGTCGGCCGCCGCTGTCGCTGGCTGAGGCCGTTCGTCGTCTACAGGGGTTCACGAGCGGGTCCGGTCCGGGTCTGGCGGCCTCCGACCCACAGTGCGGCCACGCCGGAGAGCAGCATCGCGGCCGCCAGCCCACCGGCGACCAGCTGGAATGCGCGCGTCGAGCCGCTCGCGTGGACCGCCGACAGGTAGGCGCCACCACCCACGGCCACGCCGAGCACCGCTGCCAGCGTCGTACCCGTCGAGAGCAGGCCACTCAACGACGATGCCTGCTCCCGGCGGGCTCGCGCCGTCACCGCCACAGCCAGCGGGGCGAAGGCGGCCGCGTGGCCGCCGCCCGCCAGGAACATCAGCGGAGCCACGATCGGAACCTGGAGAGGGCCCGACAGCGACAGCGCCACGCTGGCCTCGCCTGCCGCCAGCAGCGCGAATCCCGCCGGCGCGATCCACGGGTGCCACCGCGCCGGCAGCCGTCTCCAGTTCAGGCTGGCCGCTCCGAAGCCGAGCGCGTATGGCAGGAAGGTGAGGCTCGAGCGCAGGGGTGAGTAGCCCAGCCCGCTCTGCAGGTGGAGAGCGAACATGAAGATGAACGCGGCGTACCCGGCCATCACGGCCACGATCGCCGCCAGTCCGGCCGCCACGACTCCGTCGCGGAGCAGCGTCAGGTCGACGAGCGGCTCCAGCGCTGTCGCCGCACGCTCCACCAGCCCGAAGGCCACGAGCGCTGGCGCGGCGAGCACGAGGCAGGCCACGCTCCACGCGGGCCAGCCCATCTCCCGACCCATGGCCAGTGGCACCACCAGCAGGAGCATGGTCACGGCCAGCGCCAGCATGCCGGGGACGTCGAACGGCCGCGCGCCCACCCGGCCGGCGGGCAGGCTCCGGCGCGCCGCCACCAGCAGCGCCGCGCCCACCGGGGCGTTGACCGCGAACACGGCTCGCCACGTCGAGCCGCCCAGGTTGGCGCTCACCAGCACCCCGCCGATCACCTGGCCGGCCGCGACCCCGAGCGACAGGATGGCCGAGTACCAGCTGAGGGCCCTGGCGCGCTCCGCGCCCTCGAAGCAGCGCTGGATCAGCGAGAGCACCTGCGGGACCATGAACGCCGCCGCCGCGCCCTGGACCACGCGCGCCGCGATGAGCATCCAGATCGTGGTCGATACGCCGCAGAGGACCGAGGCGCCGGTGAACGCGGCAAGACCGCCGATGAAGAGCTCGCGGTGGCCACGGGAGTCGCCGAGCCTCGCGCCCGCAACCAGGAGCACCGCGTAGGCCAGCAGGTAGCCCGCAACCGTGGCCTGGAGCGCCGCGCCGGATGCGTGCAGGTCGCGGGCGATCGAGGGCAGCGCCACGTTGACGATCGAGCCATCCAGGCTGGCCATGGTCTGGCCGCCGAGCAGCACCGCGAGCAGGCTCCGGGAGCCGGTCGTGCGCGGCTGGCCGATGGACGCTTGCATGCCCAGCATGCTGCCCGGCCAGCTGGGCTCCAGGCTTGAAGATCGGTGCTCAGTTCGCGGGGAGGAGCAGCCTCCGCAGATGCGACGGCGGCTGATCCAGGTGCGCGCGCGCAACCCTGGTCATGTGCGCGTGGTCGGCGAAGCCGAGCTCCGCGGCCAGACGGGTGAGGTCCCGCTCGCCGTCCTCCAGTCGCGCCAGCGCGACAGCCATTCGCAGCCGGTTCCGGTAGACGGACAGCGTCTGGCCGGTCTCGCCGCTGAAGACCCGGCTCAGATGGTGCCGCGAGCATCCCGCATGCCGCGCCAGCGCTCCCAGCCCGATCGACGTGTCCGAGAGGAGGGCCTCCCGCGCGCGGCCGACCAGGCGGCGCCGCGCCTTTGCGGTGGCTGGCCGGCCGGACAGCGACCGATGGGCGATCCCCTCCAGCAGTTCGAGGACCAGTCGAGAGGCACGCTCGTGCAGCTCGAACCCGTCCAAGCCCCGGCCGGCCTCCAGCGCGAGGCGCCGGTGAGCCAGGTCGATTCGGGCGGTCGTGTAGAGGGGCGCCTCCGGCAGCTCCGCCGGCGACCGGCCCAGGTCCTCCAGGAAGGCGAGCGGCAGCCCGATCGTGAGGCACTCGTCATCGTGCCCCGCGGGATGCGCGAACTGCTCCTCGGTACCCGGCCGCTCGAAGTAGACCAGCGTCGCGTCCAGCAGCGACTCGAGGCCGTTGGCACGCCTGGCGAACGACCCGCGCCGGACGAACACGACCGCCGGCCCGCCCGCCGTCTCCGGGCCCACCCAGTCCCTGCAGGCGCCGGCGCACGTCACGACCGAGATGGCGAACCCGTCGAAGACCGCCAGCGGCCGGTGCCTCAGCGTCCCCGGCCACTCCGGTGCGACATCGGCCAGGTCGTGGCTCATGCGCAGATTGTCCCGCGCGGCCCACTCGCGCCGCGGCGATATCCTGCGACCAGGCCGGGGCCCGCCCGGAGGAACCGCCGGAGGGTTTGGGCTCACCCGGCGATCGAGCAGCCGCGAGAAGGAGGAACGCCGAAACATGGATCCGCTGGTGCTGGAGTTCCGCAGGGAGCGCGAGACGAAGGGAACCTGGCGCTACCAGGAGGAGGAGCGGCCCGACGGCGAGGCCGTGGGCTCGCTGTACGTGAAGAAGGCCGCGCTCGGAGAGAACCCACCCGACCGACTCCGGGTGACGATCGAATCCGCGTCGTGAGCCGCCGCGACGGCACCGGCCGGGCGCCCCGCTAGGGGGCGGCCGGTCCGTGAGGCCGCGCGACGATCTCCCCGTGGACCACGACGAACACCGCGTCGGGCTGGGCTGCCCACTCCCGCCAACCACCGGCGATCAGCTCCAGGTCCGCGGGCGTCGCGATTTCGTAGCGCACCGCCTGCTCCGCGAAGGACGAGGCGACCGTGCGCTCGGCCCACAGCCCTCCCCACCATTCGCGGTCGGACGGGGTGGCGAAGGTCCATGTCGAGGTCGTGTACGTGACGTCGCGAAGACCGGCGGCCCGCGCCCAGCGCAGCAGCCACCGGCCGCCGTTCGGCTCGGCGCCGTTCCGGCGCGCCACCGCCAGGTACAGTCGCAGCCAGCGTTCGAGCCGCTCGTCGGCCGGCGCCCACGTCATCGCCGAGTAGTCGGCATCACGTGCCGCGACGATGCCGCCGGGACGGGTGAGCCGCGCCATGGCGGCAAGGGCCGCGACCGGCTCGCGCAGGTGCTGGAGCACCTGGTGGGCGTGCACGACGTCGAACGACGCCTCCTCCAGCCCGGCCTCGCGAAAGTCACCGCTCTCGAAGCTGAGGTTGGCCACACCGGCCTCCGCGGCACGCTGCCGCGCCTCTTCGACCACGCTGTCGACCAGGTCGATCCCGACTACCTGGCCCGGCGCGACGCGCCGGGCCAGGTCGATGGTCAGCGTGCCAGGGCCGCTGCCGACGTCCAGCAGGCGCTGGCCGGACCGCAGCAGCGGAAGCAGGTGCGCGGCCGAGTTCTCCGCGGTCCGCCACCGGTGCGCGCGGAGCACCGCGTCCTGGTGGCCGTGGGTGTATGTGTCCGGTCGAGAGCTCACGCGGTTCATTGTGCGGCCCGGCCCGCCGGCGGCTCGGGAATGGCTCGCAGCGTGGGCGCACGTCCCGCACACGTAAGCACGCGTCCCGCCGGCAGGGGAATCCGGCCCGTTCCACCCGCACCCCACCTCCAGGTATCCTCCGGTTTGCGTGACAGCATCGAACGTCGGGCGGGCGGATCTGCACATTCACACCACACTGAGCGACGGGGCGACGACGCCGGCGAGGCTGGCCGACCTGCTGACCCGGAGCGACCTGACCGTCGCCGCCATCACCGACCACGACACGGTGGAGGGCGCCCTGCGCGTCAGGGAGAGGTTGGCCGGCCGCGGTCCGGAGATCGTCGTCGGCACCGAGGTCACGACCGCCGACGGCCACGTGCTGGCGCTCTTCGTCGATGACGATGTGCCACGCGGCATGAGCGCTCGTGCAACAGTGGCGCTCATCCACGAGCTCGGCGGCCTGGCGGTCGCGGCGCACCCCTACTTCCCGATCGCCAGCCTCGGCGACCTCGCCGCGCGGCTGCCCTTCGACGCCGTCGAGGTCGCCAACGGCACGCCGCTGGGTGAGCTCGCCAACCGCCGCGCGGCGCGCCGGCTGGGAGCATCGGCTCGGGCCGTGGTCGGCGGCTCCGACGCTCACGTGCTCGCGGCGGTGGGGCACGTCAGGACGCACTTCCCCGGTCGCACCGCGGCCGACCTCCGGGCGGCGATCCAGCGCGGCGAGACGTGGACGGCGTTCGACTGGGGGACGCACCTCAGGATCGGCCCGGCGCTGCTGCTCAGGATGGCCTGGCTGATGCGGCGGGACGTCGTGCGGGCGCGGCGGCCCGAACCGCAGGCCCCGGAGCGCGCCGCGTAGGACAGCCTCGCCATGGAGCCGACCTGAGCATGCGCCTGGGGGTCCTGGACATCGGCTCCAACACCGCTCACCTCTCGGTGGTCGACGGGTGGGCGGACGGCAGCTTCCGGCCGGTGGCCAACCGCCGGACGGTCCTCAAGCTGGCGGCCGCGTTCTCCACCATGGAGATCCCGCAGGATGCGGAGCGCCGGCTCATCGCGACGGTCGGTGAGATGCGGACCTTCGCGGCGAAGCAGCACGTCAGCGCGCTGGTCGCGTTCGCGACCTCCGCGATCAGGGAGGCCACGAACGGCATGGCCGTCCTGGGCCGGCTCCGGGAGGCCACCGGCGTGCCGGTCAGGGTGCTGCCCGGCGTCGACGAGGCTCGCCTCACCTACCTGGCGGCGCGGACCTGGGCCACGGTGTCGGCCCGCAGGCTCCTCGTGCTGGACATCGGGGGCGGCAGTCTGGAGGTCGCGGGAGGAGAGGGCGAGCACGCCGAGATCGCCGAGAGCCTGCCCCTGGGCGCCACGCGGCTCACGCGGCGGTACGTGCACAGCGATCCGCCGGGCGCCGACCAGCTGGCCGCCCTCCGGGTGCACGTCCTCGGCCTGCTCGCACCCCTGGCCGGCCGGGTCCGGGAGCACCAGTGGGACACCGTGTGCGCCACCTCGAGGACCTTTCGGACCCTGGCCAACGTCGCCGAGTGGCTCCCCGAGACGCCATCGCCCTCGGCGAGCTTCGGCTACGCGGGAATCGATGGCCGCACCGCGCCAGTGCTGACCGCCGACACCGTCAACCTCGTCGCCGGGCGCCTGGCGAGGACGACACGCCGCGAGCGAGGCCGGCTGGAGGGCCTGGACCGGCTGCGCGCCGACACGGTGGTCGCGGGCTCCCAGCTGGCGGCGCTCGTGATGCAGGCGTTCGGGCTGCAGCGCCTGGTCCTCGCACCCTGGGCGCTCCGCGAGGGCGTCATCATCGACTACCTGCGCCGGGAGGCCCCGACCGCCGAGCCGGAGGATGGCGAGGATCCGCGCCAGGCGGCGGTGGTGGCCTTCGCGCGCCGCTACGCGTGGGACGAGCCGCACGTGCGCCGGGTCACGGACCTCGCCCTGTCGCTGTTCGAGCAGACGACGGATCTCCACGAGCTCGGCGCCGGGGAGCGCGACCTGCTCCAGTACGCCGGCCTGCTGCACGACGTCGGCGCCGCGGTGGCCCAGTCCGCCCACCACAAGCACTCGCTGTACATCATCCGCAACGCGGAGATCGAGGGCTTCACCCAGCGTGAGCTGGCCCTGATCGCCAACATCGCCCGCTACCACCGCAAGGCGCTGCCCTCCGACCACCACGTCGAGTACATGGCGCTGAGCGAGGACGACCGCCGCCTGGTCAGGCGCCTGGGCGCCCTGCTGCGTCTGGCGGACGGGCTCGACCTCGACCACTTCCAGCTGGTCGAGGGCGTGCGCGTCCTCGGCACGGCCGACGACACGCTGACGCTGGAGCTCCACGCCCGTGACGAGCCCGGCCTGGCGCTCTGGGCCGTCGACAACCTGTCGGACCTGTTCGAGCTGGAGTTCCGAACCAGGGTCCGCCCCGTCGTCGTGCCCGTCGCGTAAATGATCTATTCCGAATTGGTCTGAAGCACCAAGCCACGAAGAGCACGAAGACGCACGAAGGTTTCGAGATTTAGCCCCACCGCTCCAGCCGGTCGGCAGATCCAAATTCCTTCGTGCGTCTTCGTGGCCTTCGTGGCTCCGTGCTGCAACTCATTCAGACAATCGGCCGCTCGAACGACACCGCCCCCTCTGATTCCGCCGGGACCGCTCAGTCGGCCGGCGCCGAGCGCACCGCCCGCCAGACCTTCTCCGGCGTCAGGGGCATGTCGATGTGGCGCACGCCCAGGTGGGCCATGGCGTCCAGCACCGCGTTGTGCACCGCGGGGCCGGCGCCGATCGTGCCGGACTCCCCGATGCCCTTCACCCCCAGCGCGTTCAGGGGCGTCGGCGTCACCGTCCCGTCCGCCATCACCGAGGGGATCTCGTTGGCGGTGGGGATGCCGTAGTCGAGGAAGCTCGCGGTGCGCGGCGTGCCCTCGGCGTCGATGACCACCTCCTCGAAGAGCGCCTGCGCGACCCCCTGGGCGACGCCGCCGTGCTGCTGCCCCTGGACGAGCAGCGGGTTGAGGACCGTGCCGCAGTCGTCGACGGCGATGTGCCGCAGCAGCCGCGTGTCACCGGTCTCGAGGTCCACCTCGACCACGGCGACGTGGGCGCCGAAGGGGAATGTCGGCCCCCTCTGCTTGAAGTTGAGATCGGCCCGGAGGCCCTCACCGCCCGCGCGAGCCGCGAGGTCCGCCCAGCCCACGGCCGACGTGGGCACGCCGCGCACGCGCAGGCCACCCTGCGCCACCTCGAGGTCGGCCGCGTCCACCTCCAGCAGCTCGGCGGCCAGCTTCCGCGCCTGCTCGATCACCTCGATGCAGGCGTCGTTGACCGCCGACCCGCCCATCTGCATGCTCCGCGAGCCGACGCTGCCGAAACCCCACCTGACCGCGGCGGTATCGGAGTGGATCACCGACACCGAGCTCATCGGCACCTGCAGACGCTCGGCCGCCAGCTGGGCGAACGTGGTCTCGTGGCCCTGTCCGTTGGGCGTGGTGCCGGCCCAGACCGTCACCGCCCCGTCCGGGGCCACGCGCACGCCCCCGTACTCCTCCGGCGCCCCGCCACCGGTGATCTCGACGTAGGTGGAGAGGCCGACGCCCAGCTGCCGGCGGTCGCCGCGCGCCCGCCGCTCGGCCTGCTCCCGCCGCAGCTGCTCGTAGCCCGCCAGCTCCAGCGCCCGGTCGAGCGCGGCCCGGTAGTCGCCGCTGTCGTAGGCGGCGCCGGTCGTCGTGGTGAGGGGGAACGCGTCGCGATCGAGGAAGTTGCGGCGCCGGACCTCGGCCGGGTCGAGCCCCGTCTCGGCGGCGAGCAGGTCCATCGCCCGCTCGATCAGCGCCGCCGCCTCCGGGCGGCCCGCGCCCCGATACGCCGACACCGGGGTCGTGTTGGTCACCACGCTGGTTCCCTTCCACTGGGCCCTGGGCAGCCGGTACACACCGGACATCATCATTCCGGTCAGGTTCGGCAGCCAGGCGCTGATCTGCGGGTACGCGCCGGCGTCCTGGAGGATCCGCAGGCGCAGCCCGACCAGCATGCCGTCGCGCTTCGCCCCCAGCTCCAGCTCCTGCACCTGGCCCCTGCCGTGGTACATGTTGACGAGGTTCTCCGACCGCGTCTCCGCCCACCGCACCTGGCGGCCCAGCCGGTGGGCGAGGGCGGCCACGATGATCTGCTCCGGGTACACGCCGAACTTCGCTCCGAAGCCGCCACCGACGTCGGGCGACAGCACGCGCACGCGCTCCGGCGGCAGGCCCAGCGAGCGGCACACGGCCCCCCGCACGGCGAACGCGCCCTGGCTGGAGGCCCACACGGTCAGCCCGTCGTTGGCCGGGTCGGGCTGGGCCACCAAGGCGTTGGCCTCCATCGGGGCCGGAGCCACACGCTGGTTGCGGAACTCGAGCCGCACGGTGACCTCGGCGCCGGCTAAGGGATCGTCCTCCCCCGCGCCGGACTCGTGACAGACGTTGCTGCCCGCCGCGTCGAAGAGGATCGGGGCGTCCGGCGCCAGCGCCGCCTGCGGGTCAACAACCGCCGGCAGCTGCTCGTAGTCCACCAGCACCTGCTCCGCCGCATCCTCGGCCGCCGCCCTGCTCGTCGCCACCACCACCGCCACCGGTTCGCCGACGAACCGCACCCGGTCGGGCGAGAGCTCGGGCCGGTCGAAGGTGTCGGCGATGCCCGGGAAGCCCTTGCGCGCCCCCAGTTCCAGGCTGGCGGCGGTGTGCACGGCCACCACCTCCGGCATGGCCTCGGCCGCCGACGAGTCGACGGAGCGGATCCTGGCGTGGGCGAGCGTGGAACGCACGAAGACGGCATACAGCCC
This sequence comes from Candidatus Dormiibacterota bacterium, assembly GCA_036500885.1. Taxonomy (GTDB): domain Bacteria; phylum Chloroflexota; class Dormibacteria; order Dormibacterales; family Dormibacteraceae; genus CF-161. Next base: position 2,421 of record DASYBH010000237.1, on the reverse strand, counting down.
GTCGGGGGAGGGCGCCACGTCGTCGGCGTACCTCCCGGCGCCGGTGATCAGGCGGACGTCCTCAGTCCGCTTGACCGGATGCCCGAGGATCGAGCCGCCGATCGGCGGCGATGTGCTGTCCACCTGACTCATTCGTGGTTCCTCCCGGGACGTGCGCCGGCTGACATCGGACGAAGCATAAGGGGCGTGGGAGGACGAGATGGGGCGCCGGGCCGATCAGCCCGGGCCCCCGGAGCCCGACCGGCCGCTGCCCTCAGCGGCCGTTCCGGAGGCGCCTGGGCGCCCGGCCGGTCTGCCGGACGCTGGGCAGGATGCGCGACTGGAAGACCTCCCACGGGTAGAACGTCGAGGCCGCCCACTGGACCCGGTCCATGTTGCCGGCGCCGTCCACGGAGAAACAGACCCGCTCGCTCGGCGCCCCGAAGCCGGGCGCCTTCGCGATCCTGAACTCGTCGGTGCCCGCGGCGGTCAGCTCGACCACCGGGTCGACCGGGTTGAGCACCTCCGGAAAGAGACCGAGGAGCTGCCCGCCGAACCTGACCACGTCGACCGCACCACCGATCGACCAGTACCGGCCGGTGAACCGATCGAGATCGACGCCGGCCTGCCCGGCGGGAGCCGGCTCGGCCTCCATCGCGCGGTTGACGATGCCGGCCATACCGACGGTGAGCTCCGACGCCGGCCCGTCCGACGCGTTGGTCAGCGCCACGAACACCAGCCCGTCCTTCGGGTCGATCTTCGTGTTGGTGATGAAGCCCGGGAACCCCCCGCCGTGACCGACCACCTGGCGCTCGCCGACGGCGAGGATGTCGAGCCCGAGCCCGTACGACATCGGCACCTGGTCGACCTTCCAGTGCACGCGCTGCATCTCCCGCTTGGACTCGTCGCTCAGCAGCTCCTCGTTGCCCAGGAAGAGCGCGGAGCCGAATCGACACAGGTCCTCGGGCGTGGAGTAGAAGCCCGTCGCCGGCGACATGGCCCTGGTGTCCAGGTGCTCCAGCGGCAGGCGCTCCAGCCCGTAGTGGTCGCCGGTGTAGCCGGTTGCCAGTCGCTCACGGGCGTGGTCGTCGATCTCCGGTCCGGTGTTCCGCAGGCCCAACCGGTCGACGATGTGGCGCTTGACGTACGCGTTGTACGGGGTGCCGGACGCCTGCTCGACCAGCATGCCGAGCAGGGTGTAGCCGAAGTTGGAGTACTTGAACTGCTGGTTCTCGGGCAGGACCGGGGGCGTGCCGCGCATCACCTCCCTGAACTCCTCAGCGTCGGGGAAGTCCCGCTCCAGCTGCCAGAAGCCGCCATCCTCGCCGTCGCGGATCACACCGGCGGAGTGGCTGAGAAGCTGCCGGACCGTGACCCGACCGACCTGCCCCGCCTCGTTCGGCAGCCACGGGAGCCGCTCTCCGGCGCGGTCGTCCAGCCTGAGCCTGCCCTGCTCGACCAGCTGCATGACCGCCGTCGCGGTGAACATCTTCGAGTGGGACGCGATGCGGAACAGGTGGCCGCTCGTGAGGGCGATGCCGCGCTCGAGGTCGGCCATGCCGTAGGCCCTCGAGAGCAGGACGCGGTCCCGGAACCCCACGGCGATCGCGATGCCCGGGATCGAGAGCGTTCGCTGCCGGTACTCGACCCAACGGTCGATGTAGTCCACGGCATCCTGCAGCAGATGTTCGTCGATCGGCTTCATGCAAGCCCCTCCTTGGTGCACGACGGTATCGCGGGATGGTGCATCCTGAGCGGAGACTGCGCCGGTACCCGGAACCGGGTGGTCGTCAGGACATAGGTGGCTCGAGTCGGAAGACCGGATGATCGGGCGCGATCCGGACCAGCTCCTCCTCGGGCGAATCCGCGTCGACCCCGCCGAAGAAGACTCCGACCTCGAGCTTCCAGCGCCGCAGGTACTCCCTGAGGATCGGCGGCCTCTGCTCATCGGGCACCTCGACCGCCCGAATGGGCTCCACGCGGCGGCCCAGCAGCAGCTCGCCGGCGCCTGAGGCGCGCAGGTTGCGCACCCACTGCGTCTGGCCGCGCGGCGAGACCAGGTAGCGCCGGCCGTCCACCGTCAGGAGGTTGACCGGGGTGCTGAACGCGCGTCCGCTCTTGCGGCCGTGGACGCGCAGAACTCGCGAGCCCCAGACGCTGACGCCCAATCGCGTCAGGCCTGCCACGACGCGGTTGAACACGTTGGTGGTGAACCAGCCCGGCTGGCGGTAGTGTGTCGCGGCCGGCCCGGGTGTCCCTTGGCTCACTGTCGCCTCCTTCCTGACCCCATCGAATGACTCCGGTCAGTATCGTCCTTCGGAGGCGCGCGGCTCGTCTCGAGAGGCAAGGGGGCAGGCCACCCTGGGACTTGTGGGGAGTTCGGATGGGCCCTCGGCTTCGCCGGCGGCGGAGACGGTCGAGTGGGGTGCGGGCGGCGCGCCC
>DASYBH010000236.1:0-4991 GCA_036500885.1 Candidatus Dormiibacterota bacterium | reverse complement strand
CCTGGACATCTCGGTCCACGCGTCCACGTACTCGAACACGCTCTGCCGGCACAGCGCGTTGAAGCGCTCGATGCCGAACTCCTCGATCTGCTGCTTGCCGGAGATGCCGAGCTTCTTCTCGACCTCGAGCTCGACGGGGAGACCGTGCGTGTCCCAGCCGGCCTTGCGCTCGACGAAGTAGCCCTTCATCGTGCGGTAGCGGGGGAAGAGGTCCTTGAAGGACCTCGCGAGGATGTGGTGGAAGCCGGGCCGCCCGTTGGCCGTGGGCGGGCCCTCGTAGAAGACCCACCTGGGCGCGCCGCGCCGCTGCTCCAGGCTCGCCTCGTACGTGCCTTCACGCTCCCACAGGTCCATGATCTCCCGCTCCAGCTCGGGCAGGTTGGGCCGTGAGGAGACTTCCGCGAACACTCTCTTCGTCTGCATGCGCACCTCGTCCTTTATCGGTGTGACTCTGGGACGAGCTGCGAGGCAGCCCGCGGTACCACCCAGATTCCCGGCTGTCACCGGGCACTCCTTCGGGATTCGGCTCGGGAGTGATCTCAGCTCATCGACCACCGCCCGCATCTCACCGTCGCGGGCTCTCTGTGCGCGGCCTGGGACGAGCCTACCTGTCTCCGTCGTCGCCGAGGAAGGCTAAGTTTACCAGGAGGGTGTGTCAGTAGCGCTGGACGAGCGACAGGAGCATCGAGACGGCGATGAACACGAGCAGGAAAGCGACGTCGAAGCCGCCGATGGGTGGCACCATGCGGCGGACCGGGCTGAGCACCGGCTCCGTGAGGTCGAAGGCGAAGCGGTGGACGCGGTTCTTGGGGTACGGCTCGATCCAGCTGAACACCGCCCGGATCAGCAGCAGCGCCATGAAGGCGTACAGGACGAGCTCGAGCACCAGGATCATCAGCGCTTAGAAGACTACCGCTACCCCCCCCTCTTCCGCCGGGGGGTCAGGGGGGGCAAGTCGTCTTCCTTTCTCGCACGGTTCGCGCCCGGGCTCTCATGCGGTCACGCGGGTCGCGGGCCGAAGAGCGCTCTGCCGATCCTGACCATGGTGGTGCCCTCCGCGACCGCGGCTTCGAGGTCCTCGCTCATCCCCATCGAGAGGACTGGCAGCCGCCGGGCCAGCCGCTGCTCGGCCTCGTCCCTCAGGCGCCGCAGCTCCGCGAACGCCGGCCGGGGATCGCCCGCCGCGGGGCCCATGCCCATCAGGCCGCGCAGGTCGACCAGGCCGGCCACGTCCGCGGCGACCTCGATCGCCCGCTCCGGAGCGACCCCGTGCTTCTGGGCCTCGCGGGACACGTTGACCTCCAGCAGGGCCGCGACGCGACCGTGTGCGGCGAGCGCCTGCGCCAGCCGCTGAGAGTCGAGCGACTGGACGAGCGCGAACCGGCTGGCGTGGCGCGCCTTGTTGGTCTGGAGGTGGCCGATGAGGTGCCACGTCGCGCCCGCCAGCTCGTCCATCTTGCTCAGCGCCTCCTGGACCCGGTTCTCGCCGAGCACGGTCAGCCCCGCCTCCACGGCGGCCCGGCAGGCGTCCGCCGGCTGCCCCTTGCTGACCGCCACGATCGTGATCGCGTCCGGGTCGCCGCCCGCCCGCTCGATCCGGCCCCGGACGGCGGCCAGGTTGGCGGCTACCTGATCGCTGCGATGCACGCGAACCGGACGCCGTCCGGCGACCGCCGGTGCGAGGGCAGCACCGGGCTCTCGCGGGTGCAGGCGCCATGGAGGTGGATGCGGTCAGCCGGCACGCCCCTGGTCTCCAGCTGGGCGCATATGGCGGCGGCCAGGTCGAGCAGCACCCGTCCGGAGCCGTTCGCGCCCGGCGAGGGCCGCGCGAACCGGGGGTCGAAGCCGGCGGCCACCTCCTCCCCCACCTCGTAGCACCTCCAGCAGATGCCGGGGCCGACGCCGGCCACGAGGTCGGCGGGACGAGACCCGTACTCGCGCCGCAACGCCTCGACGGCGGCGGTGGCCACTCCGGCGGCGGTGCCGCGCCACCCCGCGTGGGCCAGCGCCAGCGCCCGCCGCACGGGGTCGTAGAGCAGCACAGGGTAGCAGTCGGCGAAGGTGCAGAGCAGGGGGAGGTCAGGGCGGTCGGTGACGAGCACGTCGACGTTGCGGACGGCCGCCTGGACCGGCGTGTCGACCCGCGCGACGCAGGCGCTGTGCGCCGCTCCCAGGACCGTCAGCCGGGCGGGATCGAACCCGAGGTCCGCGGCGAACGCGCACCGCTGCGGCGTCAGCGAGCCGACGCCGGGCGTCGGCCCGCGCATGTTGCCCAGCGCCAGGGTCGAGAAGCCGTGGACCATGCCCGACTCGGCCTCGAGCCCCGGGATGCGGAGGATCCGCGTGTCAGTAGACGACGGGTGCATCCCAGCCGCGGTACGAGCCACCGTGGGCGGAGGTGACCGACTCGAACTGCTCGCGGAGCCTGGTGATCGCGCCGGGGCTGGGCACGACCCGGAGGACGGCGGTGACGACCCAGGCGCCGTCCTGTGCGGCGCGGACGGTGCAGCCGAACCCTTCCTTGCCGAGCATGCCGGCCGCCTGCCGGGCCGTCGCCTCGCCCTCGAAGAGCAGGAAACCGCGCACCGGGTGCGGCAGGTTCAGGCGCGATCCCAGCTCGCGCAGCTCGGCCAGCCGGTCCAGGTCCTCCTCGTCGGGCTCGTTGAGGCTCTCCATCGACGGCTTGCGGAGGTTGATGCGCGGTACGAACATGCCCAGCCAGTCCATGGCTGGGCAGCCTATCAGCCGGGGGTGCGTTCGGTCGACCGGCGAACTTCGCCATCGCGGGCTCCGAGCAGCGGCCGGATCAGCTCCAGCGGAAGGGGGAACACGATCGTGGAGGTCTTCTCAGGCCCCATGTCGAGCAGGGTCTGCATGTAGCGGAGGGCCAGCGCCGCCGGTTCGGCGGACATCACGCTCGCCGCGTCGGTGAGTCTCCGGGCCGCCTGGAACTCACCCTCGGCGGCGATGATCTTGGCCCGCTTCTCCCGCTCGGCCTCGGCCTGCCGGGCGAGCGCCCGCTGCATGCCCGCCGGCAGCTCCACGTGCTTCACCTCGACGTTCCGGACCTTGATGCCCCACGGCTCGGTGTGCTGGTCGATGATCTTCTGGAGGCTCTGGTTGATCTTGTCGCGACTGGCCAGCAGCTCGTCCAGGCTGGACTGGCCGAGGATGGAGCGCAGCGTGGTCTGCGAGATCAGCGAGGTCGCGCTGGCGAAGTTGAACACCCGCGTGATGGCCGCCCTCGCGTCAACGACCTGGAAGAACACGACGGCGTTGACCTTGACGGTCACGTTGTCGAGGGTGACCACCTCCTGCGTCGGCACCTCGTGGGTGATCACGCGCAGGTCGACCTTGGTCAGCCGGTCGACGCCGAAGGGAAGGATGAAGAAGATGCCCGGGCCCTTGAGGTCGATCAGCCGGCCCAGACGGAACACGACGCCTCGTTCGTACTCGCGCGCGATGCGGATGCTGGAGTAGGCGACCACGAGCACCAGGGCCAGCACCACCACGCCGATGACTACCTCGATCATGGCGTCTCCTCCCGTTCAGCCGGCCGGGCGGCCGGCACGGTCATATCGTAGGCCGGCCGGCGCCTGGCTCTCACCGCCTTGGTCAGCACGAACCCGAACAGGCCGGCGGCGGCGAGCCCGGCGACGCCGATCACCAATGGGCTGAGACCGGCTCCGCCGATCGGGCCAGTGTCGAAGAGGAACGCGGAGCCGATGACGAGCGATGCCACGCCGCCCACGGTGAGGACGCCGTGGGTCGGCGCCTTGAGGTCGACCACGAACAGCACGAAGGCGAACGCCACGAGCAGGATGCCCGCCAGGTTGATGGGCAGGCTGCTGAGTGCGACCAGCGCGAGGACGGCGCTGATGACGCCCACGACGCCCGGCAGGATCGCGCCCGGCGTCGTGAACTCGCCGATCAGCCCGAAGATCGCCAGCAGCAGGAGCAGGTAGGCGACGTTGGGATCCATGATCAGCTGCAGGAAGCGGAGTGGCAGCGGCATCGAGTCGTCCTGAACGGCGGCCCCCGCGACGTGCAGCGTGACCGGTGTGGCGTGCGGCCGTGGCAGCTCGCGCCCGTCGAGCGCGGAGAGCAGGGAGGGCAGGTCCCTCGCCTGCAGGTCGGCGACGTGGAGGTCGACCGCGGAGGCGGCGCCGACGTTGACGCTCTGGCGCACGGCCTGCTCGCACCAGTCGGCGTTGCGACCATGGCTGGCGGCGAGGTCGCGGATGCGGGCCACGGCGTCGTTGACCACCTTCTGCTCCAGCTCACCACCGATGTTGGCGCCGCTGGCGTTGATGGGGTGGGCCGACCCGATGTTGGTGCCGGGCGCCATGGCGACGACGTCGGCGGCCTGGGCGACGAAGAGCCCGGCCGAGTCGGCCCTCGCCCCGGCCGGAGCGACGTACACGACGGTCGGCACCTTCGAGCTGAGCAGGGTGGCGACCATCTCGTCCATGGAGGACGAGAGCCCGCCGGGCGTGTTCATGAGGATGACGAGCGCGGCGGCGTGCTGCGCCTGGGCCTGGCTCACCGCCTGAGCGAGGTAGCCCGAGGTGGCCGAGTTGATCTCGCCGTCGAGGGAGGCGGTCAGGACGAGGGGCGCGCCGGAGTCAGCGGCCGCCGTCGAGGTGCGAACCAGCAGCGCGATGACGGCGGCGGTCACACAGAGCCAGAACCGCCGGGCTGGCATGCTGTCGAGTATAGGCTTCGCCCGTCTGGCTGCCACATGGCGTGGGATCGCACTCAGGCCACGGAGAGGTCTGGCGCCGCTCGCAACCCTGGGTTTCCCTTCGGGCCTCCGGCTGCTGACGCGGCGGGGAGGTGGTATCCCGAGCGGCGCCGTTCCTTCAGTCTGGCAGACGGAGCGTCGTCACAGCCGAAATGCGGCCACGTCACCGTCCTGCCGGCACTGTGGTGGCTGCGTAGACTCCGCGGAAGAGTGGGGATGACAAGGGCGGGGTTGCGGGCCCTGGCGA
>DASYBH010000235.1:0-7910 GCA_036500885.1 Candidatus Dormiibacterota bacterium | reverse complement strand
GTGGGCAGGATGTCCTGCCGGTCGACCAGGCACCGCTCGATCGCCTCCCGGACCTCGGGCGTCAGCGCATCGAGCTCGCCGAGCGCGGGGGCGACGTCCTCGGACGACGGCTGGACGGGCGGCGGCGCCGCCGCCCGGAGGCGCCGTCCCAGGTCGGGCGGATCCTGCGCGCGCGCGTCGGGCAGAGTGCGGCGCCACCGCTCCCACTCGCCGGCGACGTCCTGCCAGAACCGCGCGCGCCGGCCGGGTGGGCTCGGGATCGCGTCGATCGCCCGATCGAGGACCGCGACCACCTCGTCCGGCCGCTTCAGCCCGCTGCAGGCCAGGCCGATGGCGGTGGCGTGCGCCCTGACCACGGGCTCCGGCGGGTCCGGTCCCAGCAGCATCCAGGCGGCCGCCGTGAAGGCGACGGCCTCGTCGGCCGGCAACCGCCTCGCCTCCAGCAGCGCCTGGCCGACCAGGAGCGCCCAGGAGCCGAGGGCCTGGCGGAGGCGCGGCAGGGGACCGGTGGGCTCCTCGCCGACCCTGATGGCCTCCGCCAGGTGGCCGGCCGCCAGGTCGATGCACCGCCGGGCCGCGGCCGACGCGGCGGCCAGCTCGCCCAGCCAGCCGGAGAGGTCGCTCTCTCGATCGTCCAGGCGCTCGGCGACGGCAAGCGGCAGCAGGTGATGGATCCGGCGCAGCCGCCAGCCCGAGACCCGGGGGAGCTCGTCGGGCATGAGCCAGCGAGCGGCCCGGCGCAGCCGGGCGGCGCGCTGGTAGTCCGGTCCGTGCGGCACCAGCTCGCGGGCGAGGGCGGTGCTGCGGAGGACTCCGGGCGGGTCGGACCGGATCAGGCTGAGCTTGGCCGCCGCCAGCAGGCTCGCGAACCGGGTCCGGTCGTCTCGCCCGGGGCCGCCCAGCCGCTCGAGCAGACCGTTCAACTCGTCGAGACGATCGCAGGTCATGGCGAGGAGCAGGGCCTGGGAGTACTCCGCCTCGTCATCGCCGAGCAGCTCCGGACGCGAGAGCAGCAGGCTCAGGCCACGCTCGGCCACCGGGCGCGGTGCGGGGGAGACGCGCACGGCCGCTTCGTACGCGGACAGCAGCACGCCGCGGGCCTGGTCGGACGGAATGCCCGCGCAGCGTGACTCCACGCGCCGGACGATCCGCTCCACCGCCTCGGCTTTGGTCTGGCGCACGATCTCGCGCACGACGTTGTCGGCGAAGCGGCGGTAGCCTTCCTCCTCCGCCCTCCCGCGCTCCAGCAACGGATGGTCCGCGAGCCCGGCGAGGTCGGGCGGCGGTGGCACGAGATCGAGGTGTGCCAGCAGCGCGGCGGTCGCCTCCCGCCACTCGTGGCGGAGCCGGCCGTGACGAGCCAGGACGCCCAGGGGTGCGAGCGCCTCCTGGAGGCGATGCTGCTGGACGTGCGCGCAGGCCAGCGCCCAGGTGCCGCGGGCGGGGAGCCGGTGCTGCAGCCAGGTCTGGGCCGCTGCCGGCTCGTCGGCCAGGAGCCAGCACTCGGCCACCGCCACGGCGACCAGGATGCCGACCCTGGGCGTATCCACGCGGCGATCGATCAGCCGCCGCGCGGCCGTCCCGTGGTCGCCCCGCTGGATGATCTCCGCGACGTCCTCGAAGCCGGGAGGGACCTCGGGCCGCGCAGGGACGAAGAAGCTCGCCAGGTGGGGCGGCGGCGGCTCGCGGCGCGGCAATCGGGGCTGCGGCTCACCGCCGTGGTTCTCGAGCCATGGCGGCGGCTGCCGCCTCAGCCCGGCGAGCAGCGTCGCCGCCGCCAGGCGCCGCGGGCCCAGCAGCGGGACGCGCTGGCCGACGTGGATGACCTGGTCCGCGGCCTCGTCCAACCGGCCCAGCCAGGCCAGCGCGCACGCCAGGCACCATGCGCTCTCCGGTGTCCGGGCCCTCGGAGCCAGGACGTCGACGGCGAGGTCGGGCCTACCGGCGTGCCCCCAGCAGATCGCCTCGGCCAGCGCCGCCCGCTCGCCGTCGATAACCGAGCCAGCGCGCAGGGCGGCGATGGCGATCGCCGCCTGCTCGTGGTGCCCGGCCGCCGCCAGCAACTCGATCCGGCGGTGATCGCCGGGCAGGCGGATCGCGGCCGGGAGCTCGAACAGGGCGGCCAGCGGGCACGGGTCTCGGCGCGTCGAGCCCCCTCTGTCGCTGGGACCGGACGCCGCGCTCACCGCCATCTGGCCACCTCCCACGCCACGCCGCGACCCTAGCTCCGGCCGATTGCCGGGGGCTGTCAGATCATCCCGAGGGTCGCAGCATGTCAGCGACACCGGGGGATGTCAAGGCGAGGGCGAACGTGCCTCGGAGGGATCGAGCGGGGTTGGCACCAGGTCGGTCCGCCGGCTCAGCCGCGCCGTGACCTCAGTGCTGATTCGCTGCAGCGTGGCTGCCTGGTCGAGGTCGGTGGTGTCTATGTGCACGATCGGCAGCCGGCCGGCGTGTCGTTGGCGCACGGACTCGACGGAGCGGTTGAAGGCGCCCAGGACGTGCTGGCCCACGATGACGCTGCCGCTCCGGTCGCGCCCGGAGGCGATGTCCCGTGCCACGGCCTGAGCGGGCGTGACGGTCATCAGCAGCACCAGGTCGGCCATCCTGGCCAGGGACCGGGTGAGCAGGAAGCGGTCGATGGCCGTCCACTCCTTGCGGGCCAGCCGTCCGGAGCGGAGGTGCCAATCCATCCAGCACATGGCGTCGAGGACGCCTCGGTCCACCAGGATGACCTGCCCCTCGGCGTGGATCGCCTCGACCATGCGCGACACGGTGGTGGTGACGGTCCAGATGTTGAAGTCGGGGTCACGCTTCGTGGGGACGGGCGACAGCCTCGCAAGCTCCCCGACCACGCCCACCCGGTAGCCGGCGGCCTCGAGCTGCCCGCGGAGGACGGACAGCGCCGACGTCTTCCCGGCCCGGGGCGTCCCGGCGAACTCCAGGATGAAGGGGCGCGCCGTGCGGGGTGGGTGCTGAGTGCTCGGCTGTGCGTCTACTGAAACCAAAGGGTGGACCCTCCCGCGACGGGTCGGGCCCGTCCTCGACGGGGCGTATTGTCTCGCAAGGCGGTGGAGGGATGCGTCGGGCGAGAGAGCCATGCCTCGGAACAGCCGTCTCGTGCGGGAGGCCAGGTGTGGCGTTACATCGTGTCCGACACTCGATCAGGCCATCCGTCCCCGCCAGCGCGGCCGCATAAGTGCTACGGCGCCCATCCTCGGTGCTGGCGGGGTTCCAGCGCCCGCCGAGCCGGGCCCCGCAGGCCGCCTGGCTCGACGCGGGCCGCGGCTCACTCGCGGGCGGGCGCGTGCCGCTCGGTCCAATCCAGCATTTCGGCGATGACGTGGAGGACCGATTCGCGGCTCAGGTAGCTGTGGTCCTCGAACGGCAGCACCACGAGCCGCGCGGTGCCGCCGTGGCCCTGGATCGCCTGGAACAGCCGCTCGGACTGGATCGGAAACGTCCCCGGGTTGTTGTCGGCGGCCCCGTGGATGAGCAGCAGCGGCGCGCGGATGCGGTCGGCGTGGCTGAACGGCGACACGCGATGGTAGACGTCCGGCGCCTCCCAGTACGAGCGGCGCTCGGTCTGGAAGCCGAACGGCGTCAGCGTGCGGTTGTAGGCGCCGCTGCGCGCGATCCCGGCCGCGAACAGGTCGGAGTGGGCGAGCAGCGTCGCGGTCATGAGGCCGCCGTAGCTGTGGCCGCCGACGACGACCCGGCGGCGATCGACCACGCCCGACTCCGCCAGCTCGTCGACCGCGGCGCGCGCGGACGCGACGACCTGGTCGACGAACGTGTCGTTCATCGTCTCCGGGTCACCGATGACGGGCATCGACGCGTACACCACAGCCCATCCGCGGAACAACAGCCAGAGCGGCGAGGCGCCCTCGACGCGGGTGAACGTGCGCTCCGAGCCGCGCACCTGGCCCGCGGTGGCGGGGTCGGAGTAGTCGAGCGGATAGGCCCAGAGCAGCAGCGGCAGCGGGGGCCCGCCGGGACACCACCCGGGCGGCAGAGCGAGCAGTCCGCTCAGCGGCACCCCGTCGTCCCGCCGGTAGCGGATCAAGCGCGTCGTCGCGCCCAGCTCGGGGTGCGGGTCCGGGCGCGGCGTGAGCGGCCTGCGATCTCCCGACCCGGAGACGACGTGGAGGTTCGCCGGCTCGGTCGGGCTCTCGCGCTCGATCACGATGCGGTCGCGCGCCCCGCCGGCGAAGCAGACGAAGCGCTCGTACGCGTCGGCGGCGCTCTGGAACAGGCGCTGCGTCTGCCCGGTCGCGAGGTCGTAGCGGTCGAGGAATGGTCGCGCCCCCTCCCTGCTGGCGCCGGCGCCGGTCAGGTAGATGGCGTCGCCGTCCTGGCGGACGACCGTGTGGCCGGAGGGCCGCAGCGCCATCAGCGGCGCGCCCGGGTCGCCGTAGGCGTCGTTGACGCTGAGGTCGAACAGCACCCGGCGGGCGTCCGGGTCCGCCAGGTCCACGAACCACGTCGTCCGCCAGCGGCGGTCGATGTCCAGCTCGGTCAGCAGCAGCCGCTCTGGCGCGGCCAGCCAGCGGCGGTCCACGATCCGGTGGCGCATGCGCAGCGCCTCCTCCGGCGCCTCCCTGAACGGAGCGTCCCAGCGCAGCAGCCGCTCGCGGTGCGGCGCCTCGACCGTGGGATCGCCGCCGTCGAGCGCCTCGATCCAGGTCAGCGTCGCGTCCCGGTTGGCCAGCCAGCGCACGCCGCGGGCCCCGGTGGGCACCCCGTGCCTGGGCACCTCATCGGCCACCGGGCGGTCCGCGACCAGGGCCACCGGGCGGCCGCTGGCGGCGTCCCACACCTCCGAGCGGCAGGCGAAGTCCGACCACGGCACGCGGTGGGAGAACGGCGGCTGGAGCCGCTCGACCAGCAGCCACCGCCCGTCCGGCGAAGGCTCGAACCGGTAGAGGAGGCCCGGCTCGCCGATGCGCTCGACCGCGCCGCTGGCGGGATCGACCCGCACCAGCTGGGAGGTCGCGGCAAGCTGGAAGAGGCGGTCGTCCTCCGCGCTCGCGAGCAGGCCCTGGAACGTCTGCGCCTGCGAGCGCTTGCCGTTCGTGTCCTCGACGTACGGCCCCTCCGGCATCGCGGCCCTCGCCAGCGGGGGACGACCGGAGGGCACCGCCGCCGCCAGCAGCCGGCCGTCGGGGGCCCAGCGCAGCATCGGCAGCGGCTGGCCGGGCAGCGCGACGGTGTCGGGCGTCCAGCTCGGACCGCTCAGGGTGTCCGTGACGCCCAGGCCGGGGACGGCCCGGGCCTCGCCGCTCGCCGCGTCGACGGTCCAGAGCTCCTTGCCGGTTCCCAGGCCGCCGCCGAAGTGGCGCGCGAGCGCCAGCCAGCGACCGCCGGGCGACCAGACCGGCACCCCGAACGAGCGGTCGTCGGGCAGTCGGAGCGGAACCTCGGGGCGGCCGTCAACCGGAAGCACGCGGAACGAGGCGATCCTGGACGTGCAGCGCAGCCCCCCGGTCGCGGGATCGACGCGCACCCCACCCAGCGCCAGATGGGGCCGCCCGAGCAGCATGACCGGCGGGTTCGGCTCGGGCTCGATCAGCAGCAGCCGCGACCCGTCGGGGCTGGGCGCCGCCACCGGCGCCGGCGCCGCGTCGAGGATGTGGGCGAGGTCGTCGGGCGGCCGCCTGTAGCCCGAGGTCAGCGGTCACGTCTCCCGACTGACAAAGAGGTGGCCTGCGTCAGGACGCGGCCGTCGGGCGTGAGCGACAGCGGCGTGCAGGCGGCGCCCAGCGCGCTGCTCAGCGGACTGTCGCGGTGCGGTGAACACGCCGCGATGACCCTGGCCGATCGCAGAGAGCTTGCCATCCTCCCTGTTCGCATGGACGGCGCCGTTGGCGTCTATCGCCGGTGCGTTGACGCACCACTCGAGCCCGTTCGGGTGACTGGCGTCGACGCTCGTGTTCTGGAACTGCCATCCCGGCGTCAGTGAGCGATGCACAATTCTCCTCTCCCGTTCTCCGCCCACGTTTTGGGGTTGGTAGCGACCGCAGCGAAGAAGCACATTGAGCCGTCGTCCTCTACTTGTCAAGCGGATCGTGGGTGAACGGTGAGTACTGGTACTTTATATCCAGCTAATCGGTAGTACTTCAGTACTGGTGACGCATGAATCCTCGACGCGACGTTCTTCCTATTGCGATTCTCGCTGCACTGCGTTAGCGTGAACGGCCGTACCACGGAATGCTGGCCAATTGGGGGGAGTGTGACGTGAATCATCGGAGGAGCAGTATGAGCTGTACTGATGTGCGGCTCGTTCGTCGCGCTTGATCGTTGGAAACGACAAAATGACTGTGGGTTTCCACAGCAACGCAGCCATGCGCGACGCGGAGCTCGAGCTCATAGAAGATGAGTTGATCGAGCGTGCACGGAGCGCTCGCGACGCGTATGGCCGCGACTGGGAGATGACGCGCAGCGGCATGTGGGTGCGGATGATCCCTCCCGGCGCGTCCGCGCGGCTCCAGGGCTGGAAGCTACACGTCGCGGCCATGCCCGAGTCGGCGCCGGCGGTGCTCGACGCCCTCCTTCCGGTGGTCATCGCGGAAGGGCAGCCCTTCAAGTTCGCCGCGACGAAGGGCCTGCTGGCGGCCCTCAACGCGGCCAGCGCGTCGCGCGGTTCGGCCGGCAAGTTCGTCACCATCTACCCGGACGACGACGAGGCCGCCGTCCGCATCGCCGAGCGCTGCCACGCGGTGACGCTGGGGCTGATCGGACCGCGCATCCTGTCCGACCGCCCGCTCCGGCCCGACAGCCTCGTGCACTACCGCTACGGCGCGTTCGCGGGCGAGACCGAGATCGACTTCGACGGCCAGCTCGTGAGCGTGCTCCGGGATCCGGACGGCAACGCCGTACCGGACGTGCGCCGGGCCTGGTTCTCGCCACCGCCATGGGCGCGAGATCCCTTCGAGAGGCCGGCCGCCGGCAAAGAAGGAAGACGACCTGCCCCCCCTGACCCCCCGGTAGATGAGGGGGGGAATGGAGGCCGCGCCGCGGCCGATCCCGGCTCGCGGCCGCGAACCGTCCTCCTCCACGACCGCTACGAGGTCGCGCAGGCCATCCGCCACCAGAACAAGGGCGGGGTCTACGTCGCCAGCGACCACCGGACCGGCCGGCAGGTCCTCATCAAGGAGGGCCGGCCGTACCTCGGCAGCAGCGGGACCACGGACGACGCCGTCTCGCTGGTCGCGCACGAGGCCCGTGCCCTACGGCGCCTCCAGCGGCTCGGGCTGACGCCCGCGTTGATAGACGTGTTCGAGCAGCAGGGCCACCGGTTCCTCGTCGAGGAGTACTTCCAGGATGCGTCCACCCTGCGCGACTTCGTCGAGCAGCGGACGTACCCGCGCCGGGTTCCGCTGGCCGCCGGCGAGGTCCGGCGGCTCGTGCTCCGCCTGGCCGAGATCGTCCAGGCCGTGCACGCCGCGGGGGTGGTGCTGCGCGACTTCACCCCGAACAACATCCTCGTCCTGCCGGACCGGGAGCTGCGCGTCATCGACCTCGGCCTCGCCCACGTCACCGGCGAGGAGGGCATCGCGTATCAACGCTCGGGCACCCCGGGGTACTGCTCGCCGCAGCAGGCGGCCGGCGAGCCTCCAACCCCCGCCGACGACGCGTTCAGCCTCGGCTCCACGGTAGTGTTCGTCGCCGCCGGGCTCGACCCGTATGTCGGCGATGGGACGCTGCCGGGCCTGCTCACCGGCGCCCGCCTCGCGGACTGGCTGGACCGGCTGGAGCGCGACGGCAGGCTCGAGCCCGGGCTCCGGAGGATCGCGGAGGGCTGCCTCGCGGCGGAGCCCGGTGACCGATGGTCACCACGGGACGTCCTGGCCGCGCTCGCCCCTGGCCGCGACGTCCCCCTGATCCGGGGGCGGCCCGCTCCTCCAGCC
>DASYBH010000234.1:0-4774 GCA_036500885.1 Candidatus Dormiibacterota bacterium | reverse complement strand
ATGTCTCAGGGGGCGCGTACGCGGTGGATACCGGCGAGGAGGCCGTCAGCCGGTTCGTGGATCGGGAGCTCGGCAGGCAGCGACGGCTGCGCGACCGCCTGGGCATCGAGGGCGCCGGCGACCGGGAGCTGATGTGCGACTACTTCTGGCTGCAGCTCTGGGACCGCATCTCGCTCGACGTCTGCCGGCACGGCTTCTCCGGCTGGTCGGGCGACTACCCACCGGCGCCGGCCGGCACGGAGCCGGGCGCCGAGGTCGTGCGGCTCCACATCGAGCTGGCGCCGGGCGGTCTGTGCCGGCTCGACCCGTACCCGCTCCTGCCGCTGCCCTACCGCGCCCGCGTCCCCGCCGTGCTGGTGCCGCTGGCGGCCGCCGCCGGCGCCGCGGAGCTGCGCCGCGCCTGGCGCGCCGGCGGCGCCGACGCGATCGAGGTCACGTTCACGGGACCCGAGTGATGGCGGCGGGCTCACGCCACGCGGCGGCGCCCCGGTCGCCGGCCGGCCGTCGCCGCGCGGGCCACCAGTTCAGGTCGCCGAGCACGCGCATCATCGCGGGTACCAGGAGCAGCCGGATCACCGTCGCGTCGAGGAGGATCGCGACAGCGAACGTGACGCCGAAGCTCTTGTTGAGCGCGAGGTGGCTGAAGGCCAGCGTGCTGACCACGATCACCAGGATCAGCGCCGCCGACGTGATGATCCGGCCCGTCCGCTCCATGCCGAACGCCACCGCCGCCGCGTTGGCCCTGCCGGCCGCCCACTCCTCACGGATCCGGCTGAGCAGGAAGACCTCGTAGTCCATCGACAGGCCGAAGAGGCCGGCGAAGATGATCACGGGCGCTGTCGCGTCCACGAAGCCCACCGTGCGGAAGCCAAGCGGCCCGGCCAGGTTGCCGTCCTGGAAGCCCCAGGTCAGCACGCCCAGGGCAGCCCCCACGGACAGCAGGTTCATCAGCACGGCCTTGACCGGCAGCGCCACCGAGCGGAAGGCCAGCGCCAGCAGGGCGAACGTCAGGATCAGCACGGTGCCGGCGATCACCGGCGCGTCACCGGTCAGCACGCGCAGGAAGTCCTGGTAGGCGGGCGCCTCGCCGCCCAGCTGGACGTGGACGCCGGCCGGCCAGTCGATGGCGCGGATGCGGTCCAGCCAGTGATGGGTGCGGTCGGCGTTGTCGCCGGCCGGCTGCTCCAGCTCGAACACCGCGTACCCGCCGCGGAGGTACAGCCCCGCCTGCTCGGGAGGCACGTCGGCCGGCCCGCGCACTGTCTGGCCCTCGGCCGCGGCGCGCAGCCGGCGCTCCATCTCGGCGGCCTGGGCGAGCCCGGTCACGCCGCTCGCCACCACGAACACCGGCGTGCGGGCGGGAAAGCCCAGCTGCGCCTGGCCCACGCTGGTGGCCCTGGCGGCGGGGTCGCCGGGGGGCAGCGACTCCGCGCCGCTGACGCCCAGCCGCAGGTGGCTCGCGGGCGCCACCAGCACGGCGGTCACCACCAGCGCCGCCGCTATGAAGACGATGGGCCGGGCCATCACCCGGCCCGACAGCGCGTGCCAGAAGCGGCCGCCGCCACCGCCGTGCGCGAAGGGCAGCGCCAGGCGGTCCACGTGACGGCCGGCGATCGCCAGCAGAGCCGGGATCAGCGTCAGCGAGGCGAGCACGGACACCGTCACGACGATCGCGCCGCCGACGCCCATCGACCACAGCACGTTCAGCCGCGACAGCGTCAGGGCCCCGAAGCCGATCGCCACCGTCCCGCCCGACACGACAGTGGCCAGTCCGGCGGTGCCCACCGTCGCCGCCACCGCCTCGTCAGGCGGGCGGCCCCGCCGCAGCTCCTCCCGGAAGCGGTTCACGACCAGCAGGGAGTAGTCGATGCCGAGACCCAGCCCGACGACCGAGGTCACGTTCAGCGAGAACACGGAGACCGTGTGCAGGCGCGCCGCGAACCCGAGCAGCGCGACGGCCACCGTGACGGTGGCCAGGCCCGTCAGGACCGGCAGGAGCCCCGCCACCAGGCCGCCGAAGACCAGCAGGAGCAGCGCCAGCGCGATCGGGACCGAGACCCGCTCCGACTGCTGCAGGTCCTGCTCGGACTCCTGGATGAAGCTGCTGTACACGGCGGCGAAGCCGCCGATCAGGACGCGTGCCGGTCCCGCATGGCTGATCTGGGCCGCCTGGCGGCCGAGCTGGATGAAGTGGTCAGACGTCTCGTTGGAGTCCACGACGAGGGCCGCGGTCCGGCCGTCCCGGCTCGCCAGCATCTCCCGGACCGTTCCACTGCCGCCCCTGACCAACCGGTCCAGGTCCGCCCGCCACGCCGCCAGCTGGGCCTGGTACGCGGGGTCGGTGACCGGCACGCGGTCTGACTGGAACACCACCGTGAGGACCGGGCCCTGGCGCTCGGGGAACTGCTGGCGGAGCAGGTCGGCCGTCCGACCGGCCTCGGTGTCGGCCTCGAAGCCGGCGGGAGACAGCTGCCGGGAGGTGCCGGATGCGAGCGGGACCGTGGCCAGGACCAGCAGTCCCCAGACCGCGATGCACGCCCAGCGGTGCCGGGCGACGAAGCGGCCCCACGCGGTCGCGAACGACCGGGTTCTTCCCACTGCGGCCAGGGTACCCGCACCCGGGGGCCAACGAAGTGGGGCGGCCGCCCCCTGTGGGGGGAACCCCCCTGGGAGGGGCCCGGTGGGGCCCTGGCGCTCTTGGAGCACACCCCCCGGCGAGCCTCTTAGGTAAGGTGGTGCGATGGGGCTGACCAGAACGCTGTTGGTGGCGGGCGCCGGCGCCGCGCTTGCGTACATGTTCGACCCGGTGAGTGGCAGGGAACGGCGGCAGAAGGTCCGCGACTACCTGGACGAGCGGTTGCGCGTCGGCGATCCCATGCGGGTCGACGAGCCCACCCCGACGATCGTCGTCGAGGCGGAGACGCGTCGAGCCAGCGCAGAGTAGCCGAGCGCCCCCCGGTGGGGGCGCTCATCCCGCCACCGCGCCGGCGAACGTGTAGGCCTCGTGGTGGTGGAACGCCTCGTCGCCGAGGCGGCGCATCGCGCGCTCGAGCTGGTCCTCCAGCCGTCGCCGCTGCCTCGGCACCAGCGTGGTGATCAGGGCGTAGGGCCGGGGGCCGACCCGAGACATGAAATCCAGCCATTCCGCCGCCGACCTGGCCCGGCCGCCCGTCACCAGGGCCGTGGTCCACGGCCGGACGAAGCGCGCCTGGCGCAGCACCTCGGAGATGACCGCCGGCTCCCCGAGGAGGCCGCGGCTGTCGCGCTCCTGCCGGATGACCACCGGGTGGTCCTCGGTCACCCGGTCCAGCATCCGGAAGAAGACCTCCTGCGCGACCGTGTCGAGCGCGCGCCAGCGGAGTGCGAGCAGGATGCGGCCGCCGGCCCGCAGCACCCGCCGCGCCTCCTCCAGCGTGCGACCGGGGTCGCTCATGTAGGCGAGCGAGTCGCAGAACACCGCCAGGTCGAACGTGGCGTCACGAAAGGGCAGGTGGGGGTCCGCGTTCGCGTGGTGGAACGTCGTGTTGGGCAGCGAGCGCGACCGTGCCAGGCGCAGCATGCCCGCCGAGACGTCCACGCCGACGATCTGGCCATCCGGCCCGACCGGCTCCGCCAGCGCGTTGGCGACCAGGCCGGTGCCGCAGCCGACCTCGAGGCACGCCTCCCCGAGCCGGGGCGCCGCGAGCTCGACGACGCGGGAGGCCACCTTCTGGTGCAGCCCGCCGAACCATGCCTCGTACTCTGTCGAGAACGCGTCGAAGAAGTGAGCGCTGAGCTCCGCCGGAAGCGGTGCCTCCCCCAACTGACTGGCGTCCTCCGCGGTAAGATGCTGAGCCCTGCCCACGGACGCTCCGACATTATCCGCATGTCCCCGGTGACGGTCAGCACGAGGTGAACAGGATGGACGGTACCCCTCAGCCCAACGACGGTCCGCCCCAGCCACGCTACCGGGCCCGTCTCGAAGGCCCCATCGCGTCATCGGCGGCCGGCGCGCTCGCTCTCGGTCCACGCGACAGTCTCACGGGACGCCTCGTCTTCGAGGGCGACGTCCTGGTGCAGGGCACCCTGGAGGGCGAGGCCACCGTCAGCGGCGACGTGCACGTCGAGGCTCCCGGCACGGTCAAGGCCAGGGTGCAGGCGCGCAACCTGAACGTGCGGGGGAACGTCGAGGGCGAGGTGACGGCGAGGGAGCGCCTGGTGATCTCCGGTACCGGCACGGTGTCGGGCACCATCAAGGTGGCCAGGCTGGCGGTCGAGGACGGCGCGCTCCTGAACGGCACCATCTCGATGGAGCGCCAGAGCTCGCCCCTCAACGGCCACCCACCCACAGAGGGCTGAACCGGCTCCCTTGACCCTGGTTCGAACGACGGATGCCGGCGAGGCGGCGCGCCTGCGGGCGGCCGGCGCCCGGCAGGTGCGCCACGCGCACGACATGGTGCTGGAGCCGCTCGGCCCCACCGGGCCGGGGGTGCCGCCACTGCCGGCCGGCCTTCGCCTGCACGGCGTCACCGGCCAGGGGTCGCGGCTCGCGCCGGTGTCCCGGGCGGCGTACGCGCCGGGTCATCCCGATGCCGCGGACCTCGCGGCCGCCGAGCGGAGCTATGCCGAGCTGCTCTCCGGAGGGTCCGCCGGCCCGGTCATGGAGCCGGCGTCCGCCGCCGTCACGGACGACTCCGGCGAGACGCTGGTGGCGGCGGTCGTCGTCACCTGGCTCGGACCGTTGCCGTGGGGCTGGGACGGCGGCCCGTGGGTGGCCGACATCTTCGTGGTGCCG
>DASYBH010000233.1:0-4993 GCA_036500885.1 Candidatus Dormiibacterota bacterium | reverse complement strand
CGGCTCCGGCGGCGTTGCCTCGCGGGTCCACCGACGAGGTGAGGAGGCCGCGCTGGTCATACGTGGAGGTGCTGACCAGGTCGCCCGCGGCGCCGTTCACGACCGTGACGCGGTCCTGCCGGCCGGCCTGGTCGAGGTCGTAGTGGTAGCGCTCCTGCTCCGTCCGCGTTCCGTCGGTGAGCGAGGTGGAGAGCACGTTGCCACTGGCGTCGTAGGCGTACGTCGTGGTTCGCGTGGCAGCGGCGCTCACCGCGACCGCCGACGAGACCAGGCGGCCGGCCGCGTCGTAGCCATAGGTCGTGGTCCGCAGCCCGCCTCCCACGACCAGGCGGGTCAGGTCCCCCGCCGGGTCGTAGGCGCGCGACTCGAGCACCACGTCGCGCGTGCTGCCGTCGGCGTTGTGGTAGCCCAGCAGCGTGGTCCTGACCAGGCGCCCGGCGGCGTCGCGGTCGTAGCGCGTCACGCGGCCGAGGGCGTCCGTCTCGGTCGCCCTCTGTCCCGTCGCGTCATAGGTGAAGCTGGCGAGCGTCAGGTCCCGCGTGTGCCCGCCACCGTCCACGAAGCCGAGCAGCCTCGCGGCGGAGAGCTGGTCCCGGTTGGTGTAGCTGGTGGCCGTCACCCGTCCGAGCGCGTCCCTCACCTGGGCCACGTTGCCGGCGGCGTCGTAGCTGGTCGCGGTGGTCCCGCCGAGCGCATCGGTGGCCGAGACCTGCCGGTCGTCCGCGTCGTACGCGAACGTTGTCCGGCGGGCGACGTCGCCCCCGGTGGCGTCCGAGACCGTGACGGAGGCGACGTTCCCGTTCCCGTCGTAGGTCGTGGTGGCGACGCGCTGATGGGTCAGCCCGGTGATCGCGTTCGCCACCGGCGGTTCGGTCAGCGCGGCGACGCGACCGGACACGTCGTATGCGGTCGTGCTCACGAGGCCGTTGGGAAAGGCGTCCGACGTCTGCCGCTGGGAGACCTGGCGGCCGAGCTCGTCGTACGTCAGGTCCGTGACGAGGCCCGACGGCTCCACGAGCCTGCGCAGGTCGCCCTGGGCGTCGTAGGAGTAGGTCGTGGTGTGGCCCATGGCGTCGGCGGCGGTCAGGAGCAGGTTCGGCGGAACCGTCCCGCCCCCCACCGCCGGCTCCGTTCCCTGGCTGTAGGCCCACGTCGTCGTCGCGGCCGGCGTTCGCTCGCCGGTCAGGTTGCCGGCCGCGTCATAGGCGTAGGTCGTCTGGTACGTCGGGTCGGTGGGCCCGCTGGAGCGCGGGTCGAGGACGGCTGTCAGGTGGTTCTGCGCGTCGTACTGACGGTAGGTGACCGCCCCGGCGCCGTCGGTCGACTGGGTGACGTTGCTGCCGCCGTCGACCGCGTAGCTCGTCGTGTGTCCGTTCTCGTCCGTGGTCGAGCTCAGGAACCCGTGCTGGTCGAACGTGAACGTGGACGCCGTGCCGTCGGCGTTCACGTGCTGGAGGAGCTGGTTCAGCTGGTTGTACGAGGACCCTGTGGTGCGCCCGAGCGGGTCGGTCACCGTCGTCGTCTTCGTGCTGCCCGCGGGCGCTCCGGAGGCGGGCGTGGCCTGGTAGGCGTAGGTCGTCGCGCCGCCGGCGCCGTCCTTCACCGTCGCCGCGCGGTTGGAGCCGTCGTACGTGAGCGTCAGCACCGTGTTGCCGGCCTGCCGCTTGATACCGGTCAGCCGGCTGCCCGGTCCTCCGTTCGTATAGCGGGTGCAGGCGCCGCCGGGGTCGCAGGCGCTGGCCAGCTGGCCGCCGGCGTCGTAGCCGTACGTCCAGGTCGGCGTCTGCCGGCTGCCGTTCACGGTCACGGGGCTGCTCGCCACCGAGGTCACCCGGCCGAACTGGTCGCCGGGCGCTGAGAAGGTGACGCTCAGGGAACGCCCGCTCGTCTGGTCGGCGATGGTCACCGAGGCGCAGCAGTGGCCCGAGCCGGCGTTCCAGGTGAGCTGTACGGTGTGGCCCTGGGGGTCCCGCACCGAGTCCAGGCGCCCGTCGGGCCTGAAGCGCCAGAGCGACTGGTCGCGGTGGCGGAGGTCGTAGAAGAGGACGCGGCTCGTGCCGCCGGTCAGGTCCACCACCGTCGTCACCGCCGAGACGAACCCGAACGCGGGCTGGAAGGAGCCGTCACCGTTGGCGATCAGGAACTCCCGTCGGCCGTCCGGATAGTCGACCTGGATGTTGCCCGCCTGGTCGAAGACGAGGTTCGTCTCGTAGGTCGAGCTCCAGCCCACGCCGAACCACTTGCCGAACCCATACGTGCCGCCGCCCGGGTTCTGCCCCAGGCCGTCGTCGGTGTCCATGCTGTTGTACGTCCGCTGCAGCCGCAGCGGCGTCCCGACAGTCGGGATCGACACGTCAGTGGTCGTGTACAGGTAGTTGCCGAGCGCGGTGTTGACGCCCCGCTCGAAGTTCACGTAGGGGTCGGAGCCGAAGGCCCACGCCGGCTGCGTCACCGGCAGCACCGGCGTGTAGGAGAAGGGAGCCGGCGGCCCCACCACCCCGTACGGTCCCGGGCTGTTGTCCCGCACCCACGTGTGCCAGTGGTACACGGTGCCCCACGTCAGCGTGCCCCGCGGCACGGTCCAGGTCGAGGCATCGATCCAGCCCGAATCCGTACAGGTCCCGGACTCCGCGTCACTGCCTGTGCAGATCCGGAACAGGTACTGGAGGTGCGGCCCATCGGGATCGGTGGACGAGGCCGACAGCGTCGGCGTCAGGGAGATCAGCGAGAGGCCGTTGGCAGGTGAGAGCAGCGTCGCCTGCGCCGGCGGCTGATCGGAGTGGTAGGTCCGATTGACCGGCGACACCCCGAAGCCCGAGAACCACGTGACGCCCTCCTGGACCATGTCCCAGGCGACGATGTAGTCGCCCATCGGGAGCGTCTCGATGTTCGCCTTCAGGTACAGCGACTGGCCGGGGTTGACGGTGCTCGGCAGCATCGTGCGCACGCCGTCACGGATGAGGGTGCCGTCCGGCCGATGCAGGTGGTACGAGACGCGGTAGCTCCCGTTCGCGGGCCAGGCGTCCGTGCCCTGGTTGGTCAGCGTCATGCCCTGGAAGCCGGGGCCGATGGTGGCCGGCGGCTGCGTGTCCGCGTCGTTGACGGCGATGGGGCTCGTGCCGTACGTCTCGTAGGTGACGTCGACGAAGGGCGCCGTTCCCGTGCTCGCGCCGCGGAAGCGCTTCCAGCCCAGCGTGTCGGTCTCGTCGGCCGCCCTGAGCAGGACGCCGTTCTGCGCGGTGCGGCCGTAGTACCAGTCGGCAACGAGCGCGCTGAGGTCCATCTGCTGCCAGCTCTCCGGGCAGCTCGCCGACCAGCCGCTGGCCACGTTGGCCGAGCTCTCGGCGCCGGCGGCGAACGCCGGCTGGCTGGACCACCGCACGTCGTTCGACCAGCCCGCGGTGACGCGGTGCGCCTCCATCGGGCGAGCGGTGCACGACGACGACCACCACTCGTCCAGGAACATGGTCGCGCCCACGATCCTGGCGTTCGCCGGGATGCCGCTCACCGGGAACCTGATCAACGTCCTGGCAACCTCGCTGCCGTTCCACGTCCCCATCGCCACGTCGCTGCCGTTCCAGTGCGAGGAGCCGTCCACGGTGTCGACGTAGGTGGCCCCGAATCCGGCCTGCGAGCTCGACTGGCGGACCACCGCTGGATCGATGCGCACGGGATACACCCGCTTCGGGTCGGCCAGCCAGGCCGCGTCCACCACCACCAGGGCGGTGGCCACGCCGGCCCGCACCTGCCGCAGCCTCAGCGTCACCGCGGCCGCGGCGCCGTGCGCGCTGGAGTCGGTCGCGGCGCCGCCCGCCCAGCGACCCGCCACCGCACCGCTCCCGTCGAGGATCTCGATCTCGCCACTCGCCTGGCGCGCCGAGTACCCGGCCGGCAGCGTCAGCTGCTCGGTCAGCGCCGAGGCCGCGCGTGCCGACCCCACCACGTACGTCGTCTCCACGCCGTCGCTGAGCGGCCGCAGCTCGACGCTCGTGCCGTCCGGCAGCGCCCCGTCGTAGCGCACCGATTCGCCGGCCCGCCCGGGCGTGCGCGCCGGCACCACACCGCTCCGCATGCCGGCCACCTCGACGGTCGCCGTCCTCCCGGGCGCCAGCTCCACACTGGCCATGCGGCCGCCGCTCACCGAAGCGATCGAGACCGGGACCTGCGTTCGCACCGGGCGCAGACGCCGGTCCTGCCCGCTGGTGAGCGAGAGGTCCAGGGCTCCGACCGCGCCGGCGCTGTCCACGCCCTTCAGCGGCCCCAGGCCCACCCGCAGCGTGTGCGACCCGTCCGGGTTGTCGAACTGCCGCAGGTTGGGGGACAGCGTGGGCACCTCTCTGGACCTCGCCGGGTCCAGGTGCGCGTCGTGTGGCTGCGGCGCCGGCTGCGGCGGGTTGGGCATCGCGGCGGGACCGGACGCCGGGGCCGAGACCGGCCGCACCGGCGAGGACGGGGCGGCGGCGGCCGGAGGCGCCGGCAGCGAGGCGAACGCCACGGTCACGGCGAGGGCCAGCGCGGCTCGCCTGCCGTGCATCAGAGCGACACCCATCCGAACCACGGCGCCGTATCCGGCCGCTCGTCGAGCTGGATGGGGCGGCTCGATCCCTTCGCGATGACGTCCATGCAGCAGTGTCACTGGATGCCTCCGTCGTCCATGCGGTAGTAGGCGGCCGGCGAGTCTGCCAGCACCGCCGCCCGGTAGCCCGACCCCGCTGTCAGGTGCGCCTGCACCCGCGCCTGCGTCAGCGCGTGGTCGTACGCCGCGACCTCGTCCAGCGTGCCCTGGAAGAACGACGACCCCACTCCCCAGATCGCGGTCCCGTGCCCGATCGTGAGCGGGCTGGCCGCCGTCGCCGGCGCCGACGGCAGCGCGAACGGCTGCGCCCCCGACCCCGACCACGAGCTCCCGTTCCACACCAGCCCGCTGGGCGTCGCCCCGTCCACGAGCACGCTCACCGTGCTCCCACTCAGCGTCACCACCAGGTGGTGGGCG
>DASYBH010000232.1:0-6055 GCA_036500885.1 Candidatus Dormiibacterota bacterium | reverse complement strand
CAGGACGCCCGACCGCTCGTTGCGGTGCAGGGGATCGGCGCAGGCAAGGCGCAGCGGCAGCTCGCGGTGACTGCGCCGGCGCGACCGGAAGATCACCATCGTTCCCGGGCAGTTGACCGGCTTCAGGCCCATGCGGTCGCCGTCGCCGGCGTCGCAGAAGAACATGCTGTCCGCGAAGTGCTCGAGATGGCCGGAGCTCGCGTACAGCGGGTCGCGCGCGAGCAGCGGCGTGGACACCTCCTGGTATCCCCACCGCTCGTGGACGCGGCGCCAGTGGTCCTGGAGCGCGCGCATCACCGCCACGCCATGGGGCAGCCAGTACGGCATGCCGGGGGAGGTGGGCTCGAAGTGGACCAGCTCCAGCTCGCGCAGCCACCGCCGGTGGTCCACCGGCTGGTCGACTTCCGATCTGGAAGGCTCGGGCATGGCGCGTTCCTCCTGAACAAAAGAAAGAGCCCCCGCCCGGTATCGGGCGGGGGCTCTTTCCTGGCCTCTGTCAGCGTGCCGGCGGGGCGGGCACGCGTGAGCGCCAGGGCATCCCCCTGCCGGTAGTCGTGGTGGCGGGACGCGGGGCCACGGCGCTCATGGCGTGCATCGTAGCCTATGCGGGGTCCGTGCGCATCCCGGCAGAGGCTGGAGGAGGCATGTCACGACGAGCGTCCATCGACCGATCGGTCTTCATGACCATCAACCGCCTGCCGCACTCGCGCCCGCTGGACCAGCGGGTGTCGCTCCTGTCCGACCTCGGGGAGGGAGTGGGCTGGGCCGCCGGCGCCGCCTGGCTGGCCGTCCGTGACGGCGCACGCGGCCGGCGCGCGGCCGGCGCCTCCGTGGGCGCCATGCTGGTCGCGACGGTCCTCGTGCAGGGGCTGATCAAGGGCGCGCTCGGGCGCCGTCGACCGTTCGTGGACCGGGCCGTCAGGGTGGTGGGCCGGCGGCCGCGGGACGCCTCGTTCCCGTCGGGCCACACGGCCGGGTCCTTCGCGGCCGCGGTCGCGCTCAGCTGCTTCTACCCGAGAGACGCACCCATGCTGCTCGGTACCGCGACCGCGGTCGGCGCCTCGCGCATCTACCTGGGGATGCACTTCCCTGGCGACGTGCTGGCCGGGGCCGGCCTCGGCGCGGCGCTCGGCCTCGTGGCCCACCGCCTCCTCCGATCCCGAAACTCGGACAGGGCCCCAGCGGCGGCCGTAGACAGAGAGGGGGTTCCGGAAGGGGGGCGCGACCGCCTGCCTTTCAGTCGACGATCTCCAGCGGCACCTGGTGCATCGGGCCGCCGTCCGCCTCCGCCCTGAACGCGTTGCCGTCCACCACCTTTCCGTTGGCGCAGCTCACGATCAGGTAGATCGGACCCGCCCACGATCGCATGGCGTCCGTCTGCGAGGCGCGGGCGGGGTGATCGGGGTGGCTGTGGTAGAAGCCGATGACCCTCTGGCCTGCCGCGTCGCACTCCCGCTCGACCTGCATCTGCTCGCGAACGTCCATCTCGTACCGGTCGCGAGCCCGTTCGACGACCGTGTTGCGCATCCGGCGGGCCCGGGTGACCAGCTCCGTGTCGCGCTCGGCGATCAGCGCGCCGCAGATCTCGTACGGATACCCCTCGCCGGCGTGCTCGTGCACGTTCAGGAGGGCTTCGCGGGTGATCCTCATCGCCACCCCGGCCGGTAGAGCCCGGTCGACAGGTAGCGGTCGCCGCTGTCGGGGAACACCGTGACGACGACGCCTCGCTCCACCTCGGCGGCCAGCTTCTCGATCGCCCACAGCACCGCGCCGCAGGAGTGGCCGACCAGCATGCCCTCGCGGCGGGCCAGCGACCGGGCAAGGTCGTAGGCGGGCTCGGTGGGGGCGCCCCAGACCTCGTCGGCCACGCTCTCGTCCCAGATCCCGGGCACGATCGCGGTCGGCAGGTGCTTCAGGCCCTCCAGCCCGTGGAACGCGTCGTCCGGCTGCACCGCGATCGTCCGGATGGCCGGATCGTGCTCCTTGAGCCGGCGCGCGGTGCCGGTGAACGTGCCGGTGGTGCCCAGGCCGGCCACGAAGTGCGTGAGCCGGCCGCCCGTCTGCTCCAGGATCTCGCGCGCCGTGCCGTGGTAGTGCGCCAGCGGGTTGGCGGGGTTGTTGTACTGGTCGGGATAGAAGTACTGCTCGGGGTGCTCGGCGACCAGCTCGCGAACCACCCGAATGGCGCCGTCCGAGCCCTCCTGGCTGTCGGAGAAGACCGCCTCGGCGCCGTAGGCGGCGATCAGGTGCTTGCGCTCGGCGCTGACGTTGGCGGGCATCACGAGCCGGACGTGGTAGCCCCTGGCGGCGCCGATCAGCGCGTACGCGATCCCCGTGTTGCCCGACGTCGAATCGACGATGATGCGGTCCTTCGTGAGCGTGCCGCGCCTCTCGCCGTCCTCGATCATGGCCAGCGCGGCCCTGTCCTTCACCGATCCGCCGGGGTTGAACCACTCCGCCTTGGCGAAGACGTCGAGCTCCGGGTACCGCTCCTCGAAGAGGCGGATGCGGAGCAGCGGGGTGTTCCCGACCAGCTCGGTGATGTTTTCGTGAACGGCGGCCCTGATCATCGACAGCAAAGTCTAGGAACCGACAGCACCGGACCCGTGTTCCGGGCCGCCGGAGCCGCTCCTCCCTCCCCCCCTCGTTTGCCGGGGGGTCAGGGGGGGCAAATCGTCTTCCTCATCGTCAGGAGCCGAAGTGGATGAGCAGGAGGCCGGCCACGACGTAGCAGCCGCCCAGCGCGTAGCCGGCGATGGAGCGGCGCAGCACCGTGCCGCCCTCGGGCGCCAGGATGTTCAGCACCGCCTTGCCGATCAGCAGGCCGCCGCCCAGCACCGCCATGCTCGGCCAGTGGGCGAGAATGCCATAGCCCAGCACCGCCGCGAAGAGGGCGACCTCCAGCAGCTGCACGCCGGTGTACATGTTCACTGACGTGGTGTGATGGATCGCTCGAAGTCCTCCATGAGGTCGTCCGGGTCCTCGAGCCCGGCGGAGACCCGGACGGTGCCCGGCGTGATGCCCAGCGCCAGTCGCTCCTCGGGAGCCAGCGCCACGTGCGAGGTGATGGCGGGATAGGAGATCGTCGTCTCCACACCGGCCAGGCTGGCCGCGAACCGCACCATCCCGAACGCCGACAGCATCGCCTGCACGGCGTCGCGGCCGCCCGCCAGGTCGAACGCCAGCATCCCGCCCGCTCCGTCGGGCAGCAAGCGCCTGGCCAGCGGCTCGTGGGGCGAGCCCTCCAGCAGCGGGTAGTGCACCGCCGCGACGCCCGGCAACCCGGCCAGTCCGTGCGCCAGGCGGAACGCGTTGTCGCAGTGACGGCGCATCCGGAGGTGCAGCGTGCGCAGGCCGCGCAGCGCCAGCCAGGCCTCGAACGGTCCGAGCGCGGCGCCCATCCGCACGATCCGCTCCCGGACGCGGCTCACGGGCTCGGCGCCGCCGGCCACCGCCCCCGCCAGCACGTCCGAGTGGCCGCCCAGGTACTTCGTGACGCTGTGCACGACGAGGGTCGCTCCCAGGTCCAGCGGCCTGCAGAGGACCGGGGTGGCGAACGTGTTGTCGACGACCACCGGCACGCCCTGCTCGCCGGCGACCCGGCAGACCGCCTCCAGGTCGGTGAGCCGGCAGAGCGGGTTGGTGATGGTCTCGGCGAGCACCATGGCCGCGCCGGTCACGGCACGGGCCAGGCCGTCCAGGTCGCTCATGTCCACCAGGCGCACCTCGTACCCGAGGGGCTCGAGGTCCCGGCGCAGCATCGCCAGGGTGACGCCGTAGGCGTCGGCGGTCACCACCAGGGGCGACGGCCTCGGCGCGAGCGCCAGCACCGAGGCGACGATCGCGGCCATGCCGGACCCGCAGGCCACGCCGCCCTCGGCGCCCTCCAGGTCGGCGACCGCCGCCGCCAGCATCGAGGTGTTCTCGTTGGAGTTGCGCCCGTAGAAGTGCCCGGGTCGCTGCCCGCTGGCGACGGCCGAGTAGTCGTCGAGGTCGTCGAACACGTGGACGGCCGACTGCACGATCGGCGGCGCCAGCGGCTCGCGGGCGAGGAGCTCGCGGCCGGCGTGGACCGCCCGCGAGTCCGGCCTCATCGGAGCCCGCGGCCGCGCGTGCGCAGGCGCGTGCGGCCGGCGTAGCTGGCGGAGGGACCCAGCTCGGCCTCGATGGCCAGCAGCCGGTTGTACTTGGCGACGCGCTCCGATCGCGCGGGAGCCCCCGTCTTGATCATGCCCACGCCCGTCGCCACGGCCAGGTCGGCGATCGTGGTGTCCTCAGTCTCGCCCGAGCGGTGGGACATCACGGCGCTGTAGCCGGAGGCGCGGGCCAGCTCGATGGCCGCGAGGGTCTCGGTCAGGCTGCCGATCTGGTTGACCTTGACCAGGATCGAGCTGGCCACGCCGCGCTCGATGCCCTCGCGCAGCCGCTCCGGGTTGGTCACGAACAGGTCGTCCCCGACCAGCTGGACGCGGTCGCCGATCCGGTCGGTCAGCAGCTTCCAGCCGTCCCAGTCGTCCTCGGCCATGCCGTCCTCGATGGACACGATCGGGTAGCGGCCCAGCCAGCCGGCGTACAGCTCGACCAGCTCCGCCGGGCTGAGCGTCCGTCCCTCACCGGCCAGGTGATACTCGCCGTCGCGGTAGAGCTCGCTGGCAGCCGGGTCCAGCGCCAGCGCGATGTCGTCGCCCGGCGCGTAGCCCGCCTTCTCGATCGCGGAGACGATCACCTGGAGCGCCTCCTCGTTGGACTCGAGCTGTGGGGCGAATCCACCCTCGTCGCCCACTCCGGTGGCCAGGCCCCGACCGTGCAGGACCTTCTTGAGCGCCTGGTAGACCTCGGCGGTGGCCCGCAGGCCGTCGGCGAACGTGGCGGCGCCGACCGGGCAGATCATGAACTCCTGCAGGTCGACGTTGTTGTCGGCGTGCGCGCCGCCGTTGAGGACGTTGGCGAGCGGCAGCGGCAGCAGGCTGGCCTGCGCGCCGCCCAGGTAGCGGTAGAGCGGCAGCTCGGTGCAGCTGGCGGCGGCGTGGGCCACGGCCAGCGACACGCCGAGGATGGCGTTGGCGCCCAGGCGGGCCTTGTTCGGGGTGCCGTCCAGCTCGATCAGAGTCCGGTCGAGCTCGGCCTGGCCAAGGACGTCCATGTCCTCGACGGCCTCGGCGATCTCGCCCTCGACGTTGGCGATGGCGTTCCGGACGCCCTTGCCTCCGAAGCGCGCGGGGTCGCCGTCACGCAGCTCGACGGCTTCGTGCACGCCCGTGGAGGCCCCGGACGGGACCGCGGCGGTGCCGGACCCGTAGGCGGTCGTGACGGTGACGCTCAGGGTGGGGTTGCCGCGGGAGTCGAGCACCTCCAGCGCGCTCACGCCCTCGATCGGGATCATCGGGTGGAACAGTCTACTGCCGGGGCACCGGAGCTCGCGGGCGGGCTCTGGTAGTGGAGTCGGTTGGCGGGGCGGGCGATGCCGGTCGCCCGCCCCGGCTCTTACCTGTCCTCTTCGGCCGGGAGCGGCTGGGAGCGTGGGGCCGGTCCGAGCGGCTGGCCGCCGGGACCGCCCGCGAACGTCAGCCACGACACCGACGGCCGCTGGTCGACGCCCGGTCGCCGGTAGTCGCACACCCCGCCCGGGAACGCCTGCTGGAGCCGCGCCCACTGGCCGGCGGTGAAGGTCACCGGGTAGGCGCTCCGGGCCAGAGGCGCCAGCCGGCACTGCATCACGTTGTCGGCCAGAGGCCCGCCGGCGGCGATCCGCGCGTCTCCGAAGAACGGGAACGTCGCGCCGCACGTCGCCTGGTCGGTGATCTCGCCGCCGTTGACGAAGCACGCGTCCACCGCGGCCGCCGGCCTGTCGCGCAGCACCTTCACCCGCTTCGGAACGTCGCTGTGGTCGGTCTCCATGTTCGCCAGCCAGCGGTCGATCAGCAGGAGCGACTTCAGCGCGATGTCCGGCGCCGGGGTGATGTGCTGGAAGAGGCCGGGGCCGCCCGCCCACGTCCAGATCACCTGGTTGGCGTGGGTCCCGTTGGCGTCGTCGAGCCTCGCCCGCGCCGTGTAG
>DASYBH010000231.1:0-11074 GCA_036500885.1 Candidatus Dormiibacterota bacterium | reverse complement strand
CGGTAGTGCGAGGACGCCGCCGCGAACAGCGGCAGCGTAACCGTCAGCACCCGCTCCCCGCCCGAGGCGGGCCCGGTGGCAGGCCGCCAGCGGCCATCCTGCCAGCGCTCGATCTTGAACCGGTGCCAGGCGCGGTAGTCGAGCGCGCGCACCAGGTGCTCCAGCCACGTCCCGATCTCGTTGCGGGCGCGTTCGCCCGCGATCAGGCCGTGCAGGAAGGCGCTGACCGCGGCCCGGTCCTCTGGCGACCACGCCTCCGCCACCTGGCGCAGCAGCCGCCGGCGTGCCTCCGGCAGCCCGGCCGGGCCGTCCTCGTCGGGCTGCCAGCGGAAGCGGAGGCGCATGCCGGTGCTGGTCGGCCGGCGCTCCAGCTCGTCGTTCATGCGCTCGACCTGGGCCTCGGCCGCGCTGATCAGCTCCTGGAGGTGGCTGGCGACCTCGTTGACCAGGTGCTCCTCCAGCACCTCGCGTTCCCGGGCGCTGAGCATCCGCTCGCGATGCTCCACCTCGTCGGCCAGCAGCGCCGCAAGCTCGTCGGGCCGGCGCTCGTGGCCGCCGAACTCGATCGTGACCACGTAGCGGTCCTCCAGCGGCTCGGCCCTCGCCTGGTGGTTGTGGCGGCGCAGGGCGTCGCCCAGCTCCCGGAAGCTGGTCGAGAAGTCGCGCTGAGCGCGGCCCCAGTCGTCGTCGCCCGCGTCTGTCCCGACGAGCTCCTGCTCGATCTGCCGGGCCAGCCGGACAGCGGGGCCGGCGGCCCAGGGAGAAGCCCGGTCGGGCATCTCCACGCCCGGCAGTGCCACGGGAAGCAGTCCGCTGGCGCCGAAGCGCTGGAGCGCGGTCACCGCCGCGTCGCGCTGCCGGGTGGCCGGCTCGGTCTGCTCCTCCACCCGGGCCGCCCCCTCGCGAGCACTGGCCGCCCGGCCGAAGGCGTCGAGACGGCCCTGCTCCTGCGTCTTCTCCTCGGCCTCCAGCCGGGCGACCTGCTGGCGCGCCTCTTCGAGACGAGCGCGCAGCTCGTCGACGGTCGCGCCCAGCTTCTCGATGAGCGCGTCCCGGCGCGCCGCGGCCTCGGCCGCGAGCCGCTTCGCTTCGACGAGGTCATCGGCCGCGCCGCCGGCATGTTCGGCGGCTTCCCGGGCGTCCCGTTCCCGGTCGCGCAGCACGCCCAGCCGGTCGAGATGCCGGCGCGCGTCGGGCCAGAGCGCCGCCACGGCGACCCGATAGTGGCTCACCGCGGCGCGCACGTCCTCCAGTGCCGGCCGGCCGGTTGGGAGGGAGAGGTCCGCTGCCGCCTCGTCGCGGGCGTCATCCGCCTGGCGGGCGGCGCCCGCGGCGGCGTGGACGGTACGCTGCTGCGCCTCGACCCGGTCGGCCCGCTCCCGGAGCTGGCGCTCCGCCTGCGCCACCTCGGCGTGCGCGTTGCGCAGCGGCTGCTCGCTCGGCGCCCCGGCCACCTCCGCCTCCAGCGCCCGCTGCCGGGACCGCACCGCATCGCGGGCCGCCTCCTGCCGGCGCACGGCGGACTCCGCCTCCGCGATCTCGACCACCAGCTCTGCCAGGCGCTGGCGCCTGGCGGCCTCGCGTGCGCCGCGGCCGATGAACCTGGCGGCCGGCTTCGCCCACTGGCCCTCGGCCACGCCCAGGCGCCAGCGACCGGACGGCTCCACCCAGGTGTCGGCGGTGGCCGCGCCCAGGCCGATGCCAGCGAGCACCGCGTCCAGGTTGGCGGCGCCGATCGCGGCGGCGCCGGCGTCTCCGCGGTCCACGGCCGGCAGCAGGGCGTGGGCCAGGTTCGCGGCTGCGGGAGAGCCGGCCGTGATGATCACATCGTGCGTCCCCGGCTCCAGCAGCCGGCCGTCCGGCGTCACCCAGGCGTCCAGCAGGCCCGACGCCTCCAGGGCGGCCTCGAGGCCGGCCCGGTCGGCGGGGGAGACGTGGTCGCGGAAGTCCACGACCTGCCAGAGTGGAGCCCCGGCGCGGCCCTCGCGCACATCGGGCGCCCTCGTGTACGGGGCCGGCGGACGCTCCGTCTCGCCGCGCAGCAGGCGGTCGCGCTCGTCGCGCAGGGTGACCAGGTTCGAGTTGGCCTCGCTCAGGCGGCCCAGGGCCGCGGCCAGAGCCTCGGCGAGCGCATGGCGGCTCGAGTTGGCGGCGGCCTGCAGGGCGACGGAGGCCGGGTTGGCGCCGTCGAGCGTCTCGACCCAGACCAACAGCGCCTGCTCGACCGCGTCCCAGTCCGCGACGCCGAGCTCGACCAGTGCGGCGACATGCCGGCGCCAGGTCTCGGCCAGCTGCACGCCATGGGCCGTCAACGCGCTTCGGGCCGTCTCCAGGCGCTCCGCCGCCCGGTCGCGCTCGCCCTCCAGCTCGAGGAGAAGCTGCCGCGCCGTCACGAGCTCGTGACGGGCTCGATCCGCCTCCCCGACGAGCCCGAGCACGTGCCGGACCGCCTGCTCGCGGCGGCCGGAGGCGTCCGTTGCCGAGCGCTCGGCGGTGGGCAGCCGGGACTCGTCGGCGCCGTCCGGCAGTTCGAGCGGGACGAGCAGCGCCGTGTGGGCCCTGGCGAGGCCTGCGGGCTCGGCGGCCCTCGCGGCTGCCGCGGTCTTCGCGTTGACCGCCGTTCGGCTGCTCTCCACGCCCCTGCCGGCCTCGTCGCGCTCCCGTGTTCGCCGGTTCAGCGTGTCGATGGCGGCGTTGCGCCGTTCTAGCGCCTTGCGTGCCGCGCCATCCGCGTGTTGTGCCTGCTCCCCGGCGGCGGCCAGGTCCCGCAGCTCGCGTGACTCACTCAGCTCCCGTTCGCGGACGCGCGCCGACGCCAGGTGGCGTCTGTCGTCCTGGAGCTTCGTTGCCGCCTGCTGCTCGGCGGCCTCGGCCTGCGCCAGCTCGGTCCGGAGCCCGGCGAGCTGGCGGCCCAGGTCCTCGTACCTGGCATGCGCCTGCCGCAGCTCTGCCGCCTGCCGCCGGGAGGCGACCCTCGCGTAGTGGCGGTAGCGGGCCAGGAAGCGTGTCACGTGCTCCCGCGTCTCCTCCAGCGCGGTGAGCTCGTTCCGCTGCCGCTCCAGATCGTGGAACGCTGCGGCGACGTCGCTGAGGATGCCGACATCGACCGGGGTCAGCGCCTCCGAGAGGGCGGCCGACAGGCGGTCCGGGTCAGGCCGCTTGGAGAGCTGCGGCTGGCGGAGCTGGATGAGCAGGTTGACCAGCGCGTTGTAGCGAGTCTCACCGAAGTGGAACAGACGCTCGTCCACGGCGCGCTTGTACGACTCGGCGTGCTTGTACACGTGCCCGTGGGCGCCGATCGCCTCTGTCAGCCGTTCCCTGGTCAGGGTCGTCCGGCCCGGGCTGAGCAACGAGAGGTCCCGCCCGATGCGCTGCGTGGTGATGAAGAACCAGTGGTCGGCGACGCCGCGGCCCGCGACCGCCTTGATGCCGCAGCCCAGGGTGAGGTGCTCGGCCGCGCCATCGCCTCCGACCCGCCGGAGCTCCAGCCAGGTGTAGCCGAGGCGCTCGTCATACCGATCGCCCATCAGGAGGTTCCACTCCATGCGCTTGCCCCGGTCGCCGTCGGGCTCGACGCGATGGGGCGACAGGTCCGCGTCGAGGAGGAAGGGCAGCATGAGGGCCAGCACCTTGGATTTGCCGGTGCCGTTGTTGCCGCGCAGCAGCAGCTTGCCGTCACGGAAGCGGAACTCCTCCTGGTCGTAGAGGAAGAGGTCGACCAGTCCGGCGCGCAGCGGCTGCCAGCGCCGGGGCGGGGGAGGGGCCAGCTCGATCACGAGACGACGGCTTCTGTGTAGGTGAACCGGGCCAGGGCGGGCAGCGCCTCGACTGCCTCTCCGGCCTCCCGCTGAATCAGGCCCAGCGCCAGCAGCCGCTCGATCGCCAGCCGGCACAGCATGCCCGGCTCGGCGTTGTTCTTCCGCCAGCGCCCGCGGTGCCGGACCACCAGATCGGCCATCAGCGCCTCCAGATCGGCGACCGGTACGCGCTCGCCCGGCCGGCCGGCCAGGTGCTCGGCCAGCAGGAGCGTGGCGTGACCGTCGGTGCCCTCCTCGGGCATCGCCAGGTCGGTCGCCTCACCGGTGGGATCGACGAGCGCCATGCCCTCGGCCCTCGCCTCGGACTCCAGACCGGTGGCGTCGGCCAGGCGCTTGAGCACGAAATGCCGCTGCGTGGCGAGGTACTCGCGCTCGGCGGGGGCCAGGTCGTCCAGGTAGACGACGGGATCGTCCAGCAGCCGGCGGGACAGCCGCTGGCGGATGGCGCGGCCCTCCTCGGTGTCTGCGACCGGCTCCTCGGTGATCGCCCGCAAACGCTCCTCGAAGTCGCGGGTTCTGACCATGGACGGCCCGCGGCCCACGACGAGCAGCGTCGCGAGCACCCGCCGGTCGATGTCGTAGAGCGCGTCGCCGCTGTTGGCGACGTAGGACTGCTCGTCGCCGGCGACCTTCGTCAGCACGTGCAGCCGGAGCAACAGCCGGGCGACCACGACGAGATCCCTGCGTGCCTCCTGGACCTCCAGCGCGAACGTGAAGCCCGCCTCTGCCAGGGCGGGATCGCCGGCCAGCGACAGGATGCGGTCGGCGAGCCGGCCGAGAGTGATCTGGGCGTCGGCGCGCTCGAGGGCGGCGAGCGCCAGGCAGAGCAGCGCGTAGCGCCGGCGGCTGAAGGGGATCTTCCCGTCGATCAGCGCCGCCCGGGTGCCGTCGGCGAGATCGCCCGGCACTTTGCGCAGCCGCGCCAGACCGGCGTCGACGTGCAGCGACCAGCCAGCCTGCTCCATGAACCAGCGCCGTAGCCAGTCCGCGTGCCGGCGGACGAGCGCAAAGGCGACGGTATCCGGACCGGCCGGCGTGAGCAGCGGGTGCCGGAGGAGGGCGCGCAGGGCGCGGGCTCGTTCCGCGTCGCGGTGCTGGTCGAGGACGTCGGCGAGCGGTGCGGTGGTCACCGCGCCACCGCCTGCTCGGACGCGCCGGCGCGGACGTCCGAGATGGTCATGACGTGATCGGCGCCGCGCAGCACTCCGTCCGGCGTGTGGATCTCGGCCATGGCGCCGTCGTGGACCGGTTGGAGGCGGATTGCGAGCGTGCCGTCCGAGCTGATCGTCTCGATGCCCTGTGGTCCGGGCGGCCCGGCGGCGAGCGCGTCGCCCAGGAGCTGGAGGAAGAGCGCGAACTCGTGGTGGTCGATGGCGCCGAGGTCGCGCAGGCGGAGCGGACGCCCCGTCGCGAAGCGGCGGCGGACGGCGTCGAGCTGGGCCCGCTCCGCCTCGAGGTGGGCGGCCAGGCGGCGGCGCTCCTCGCTGCGGTCGACGACTCGGGCGAGCGTTCCGCGGTGCTGGTGGTGGCCGGTGGAATGCAGGCGCGGGCTGATGACGACCGGCGGCGCGGCCGCCCAGCTCGTGGATGCCGGGACGGGCCGCTCGGCGCGCGCCTGGAGGGTGGCGACGTCGATGCCCAGGTGCCGCGATGGTGTCAGCCCGAACGCGGCGCGCCAGAGGCGGTGGGCGTCGGGCTCGCTGGGCACCTCGACGAACCAGCGTGCCAGCGCGCGGAAGTCGGCCGAGCGGTCGCTGCGCCCGGCCCGACGCTCCTGCAGGGTGGCGACGGTCGCCAGCAGCGCGGGGATGGCGGCGCGGGCGCGCTGACGCAGCAGCGCGGCCTGGGAGGGGTGGCTGCGATCACCCACGAACCAGGAACGCAGGCCAGACCAGCGGTCTGCCCACTCCGCCCGCTTCCGCGCTCGGGCGCCCTCGGCGTCGTCGTGGTCGTCCTGACCGGGGGCGACGTCGGCGGCCTCGCGGTCGGCCGCAAGCGCGAGCAGCCGCTCGACGCCGCGCTCCTCGAGGGCCAGGACGGTCTCTCTGATCTCGGGCGACTTGACGACCAGGTCACCGATGAAGCGCTCCAGGTAGCCGATCAGGCGGTCCTTGTAGGCGATGAAGGCATCCTCGTCGACGTCCTGGAGGTCGATGGTCCGCTGCAGGCTGCTCATGAACGCACTGGCGTTGGCCGCCATCCCGTCGAACAGCGCCGCTAGCTCGCGCAGGAGGCCGTGCACGACGGCGGCGTCCGGCTCCTGCGCCTCGCCCTCCCGGCGCAGCGCGTGCAGCAGGACGCGGATGTCCTCCAGAGCCACGGACTGGAGCTCGCCTCGCTGGCCGAGCGTCCGGTCGTACTCCTCGAGCGCCCGCTCGGCGGCCTCTCCCTCGCGCGTGAACTGATAGAGGTAGCGCGTCCGGTAGAAGTCATCCACGGTCGTTACACGGCTGGTGTCCGGATCGGCGCGCAGGTTGCCCCACCCCTCCAGGCTTTCCAGTGCATGCGTGACGTCGGCCGGCTCTGTCGGATGGCCGTGGCGTCGCAGCGACTCCTCGACGTCCTCCGGCCGGAGGTGGACGAGGAACCGCCGCTTGGCGTGAACGAACACGCTCATGACCCGCCGATAGAGGTCGGCCTTGGACGCATGGACGTGACTGAAGGGCGTGGGCGACGGTAGATCAGGCATGCAGTGACGAGCGTACCATGCCCGCACAGGCGTTTGTCGGACGGCAGGCTACCACATGTAGGGCCAGCCTCGACGTTGTGGTACCAGAAGCAGTGGAAGGCGCCCCCTGGCCGGCACCTGCGTGGATGCTGTCCGAGAGCCCGACGGTTGCTGAACGCATGTTCGGATGATAGCGAGGGGGAGCCGGTGCGCCAATCCAACCTGTAAAGGTCCAGAAGGGTCATTGCGGCGGCAAGCTCCAGGCCAACTTCCCGAAGAGGCCGTAGAGGCGGCGGGCCTCCGGCTCCGCGATGAGGTTGTGAGATGAGGCCGTCGGGCTGGGCGAACATCGTTTTCCGCAGATCGAAACCGAGACGCCACGCGGGTTCGACGCCGGCGCTCTCAGCCGTTCGACTGAGCGTCTGGAAACTGGCAGACTCTGCGTCTATCGCAGCTCACGCACCTGTTCATTCAGTGTTGGGCCGATGTCGACGTTCCACTCACTGAGGTGCCGCTGACGTTCTACAGAGTGGTATGACGAGGCCCCGAGGGCTGGCAAAACATGGCCTGACGCACGGTGGTTAGTACCAGGTTATAGACTGACGTCCGACATGCAGGGGGCAGTCGGCATGGATGGGGCGATCGTGGGACCCTATCAATTACAGGACTGTCTCGGTCACGGGGTGTGCACGGCCGTGTACCGTGCCGCCGCCGGAGGCAGCGAGTGCGCGGTGAAGCTGGTCGACGGCCAGATCGAGCCAACCACCGACCTCGCCGAACGACTCCGTCGGGATGCCGCCCTCCTCGGCGAGATCGGGCACCCCGGCATCATCCCCATCCTGGAGGCGATTTCCGAGCAGGGCATGACGGTCGCGGCGATGCCGCTCAAGAACGCCGTCAGCCTGCGCGAGCTGATGGCCAGGGGCGGGCTGGACATGGACGCGGCCTGGAGCGTCCTGACCCAGATCGCCGAGTCGCTCGACCTCGTGCACCGGCACGGCCTGGTGTACCGGCTGCTCAAGCCGGCAAATGTCCTGGTGGACGAGCACGGGCGGTCCTACCTCGCGGAGTTCGGCATCACGGGTCACTGGCTGGGTCACATGACGGCGACCACGCCTGACATGGAGATGCATGCGCCCCAGTACCTCGCCCCCGAGCAGCTGGACGGTCGGGAGCTGGACTACCGGGTGGACCTGTACGCCCTGGGCGTCCTGGCCTTCGAGCTGGCCACCGGCACCCCTCTTCGCAGATACGCCGACCCGGCCGAGGTGCTCCGAGCGACGCTCCAGTCGGCGCCGCCGTCGGCGCATGCGCGTGACGGTCGTCTTCCACCCGAGGTGGACCACGTCTTCCAGCGGGCGCTGGCCAGGGAGCCCTCCCACCGGCAGCAGTCGGTGTGGGAGCTCCTGGACGAGCTGACGTCACCACCCGAGATCGCCGGCCCCAGCGTGCCGAGCGTGGACAGGCAGCTGTCCGCCGCGGCTGTGCAGCCGGTCCTCACGGTGCTCTCCGACGTGGACGCCTGGCTCGTCCCGGGCCCACACGAGGTGCTGGACACCTTCTTCGCCACGTGCATCAGGGCCGGCCGGCAGGTGGCCGGGCAGGCGTGGCCGCAGATCGCGGAGCTGGCCGGCCTGCACCAGTTCATCGCCGCAGATCCCGTCGCGCAGGGCAGGCACGAGCCGGAGCTGCTGAGCCTGAGCAGGCTGGCTGAGGCGTTCGACGCCGTCAACGGCCGCGACGCCTCCCGCCGCCTGACCGACTGGGGGGCGCTGGCCGGCGGCATGTGGCTGCGGTCCATCCAGCCGAAGCCACCCTGGATCGCGGGCCCGCCGACCGGCCGGCTGGTGGACATGCTGAGTGTCTTCATCCAGTCGTTGAACCGGGTGCGGGGCGACGATCTGCACGTCTGGACGCAGGTGAACCGGCAGCTCTTCCGCGTGGTCCACCACCAGAACATGACGGCCGTCGGACGGCGGAGGGCGGCCGAGGCCTGCCACTTCTGGAGGGGCGCCTACCAGGCGGCGCTGGGCTGGGCCGGGCTCACCGACCTGTGGCTCGTCTCGGAGGTCGAGTGCGGCTGCGTGACGGGGACCGGGGACTGCATGTTCACCATCGTTCGAGCCGCGACTTGAAGAATCCGCCGCAGCCGTCGAGCCCGCCGAGGCGGCTGGAAGCGCCCGCTGGCGGGACTGAAGGAGGATCGATATGTCCGTCGATATGAGGCCGCGCAACAGCCTGGTGATGACCGACGAGGATGTCAGGCGGATCGTCAGGGAAGAGTTGGAGAGAGCGTTCAGACGCGACCCCGCGGCCAAGCGGGCCTGCATCATTGCTTCGAAGGGGACGCTGGACTGGGCCTATCCGCCCTTGATCCTCGGCAGCGCCGCCGCCGCGGCGGGAATGGACGCGGCGGTGTTCTTCACCTTCTACGGTCTCAACATCATCCATCGCGACTACCGCCGGCGCGTGAAGGTGAGCCCCGTCGGCAACCCGGCCATGCCGATGCCGGTCCCGATGGCCGATACGTTCACGTCGCTGCCGGGCATGAAGGCCATGGCCACGTGGATGCTGAAGGGCAAGTTCAGCAAGAAGGGCGTGGCGACCCTGGACGAGCTGCTGGACGTCTGCCGGGAGTCGGGGGTGCGGCTGATCGCCTGCGCCATGACCATGGAGGTCTTCGGCTTCAAGGAGACGGACTTCATCGATGGGGTCGAGTTCGGCGGCGCCGGGGCGTTCATGTCGGAGGCGCGACGCTCCCACGTCACGCTGTTCATTTGAGGGAGGCAGCCGTGCCTGAGACAGATCTCGAGGAGGACACCGTCCTCGACTGCCGGGGACAGCTCTGTCCGATGCCGGTGGTCAGGACGGCCGGTGCGGTCGCCGCCCTGGAGCGGGGCCAGGTCATCAAGGTCATGGTCACCGACCGGGGCGCGCTCGCGGACGTCCCGGCCTGGGCCCAGGACACCGGCAACACGGTCCTGCACTGGCGTGAGGAGCGGGACCACCTGGTCTTCTACGTGCGCAAGGAGGAGGCCGCGCCCGACGACTGACCCGCTGGCATCGCCTGGGCGACCTCGGCCTCGCTGAAGCGGGGCTGACAGCGAATTCGGGTCCGGACCGTATATGGGCGACGCGTGCGTCGCCCATATTTTCGGGCCGCGAACTGCCCGATCCCGAGCAGATCCTGCCGCACCGCTAGGCCATGGCGCGGAGCCTGGGGTCTACAGCGGCTCGAGAGTCAAGGTACGCGGCGCCGCGTCTCCCGTGCTCCACTGGCCGAGCGCCTGCACCAGGGTTCCGGCGAGGGCCTCCGCGAGCGTCGACAGCGGCACGTCGCGGCGCTCGGCCCACTCGAGGCTGACGGCCTCGACGAACCCGATCCAGCCCAACACCGCAAGACGGGGGAGCGGGGGCAGCGGCTCTTCGAGCTGGAGGAACCGCAGCACCCGCTGGTAGATGGCCTGACGCACCCCGTCGACGACGGTCATCACTTCCGGGTCGCCACCCAGGTCGCCACGCAGGATCGCCCGGTAGGCATGGGCGTGCTCCTCGACATAGCCCAGATAGGTGGACAGCCCTCCCCGCAGGGCCTGCTCGGGTTCGCCCACGGACGCCCGCTCGACGAGGTCCAGGAGCTGCTCGGCGGCGAAGCGCAGGGCCTCCACGTAGAAGGCGCGCTTGGTGGGGAAGTAGCGGTAGACGAGCGGGCGGGAGATGCCAGCCTGTTCGGCCACCTCCTCGAGCGACAGCTCGTGGTAGGGGACCTGGCTGAAGAGGCGGACGCCCACCTCCACGAGCTGGCGCCGCCGTGCGTCAGGGCGCAGCCGCGAGCGGGTTCCCACGCCAACAGGATAGCGCCTATTGACTCCAAGTCAGTAGTGCTCTAGCGTTGCTGACATGGAGTCAATAATGCGCGGCATCACCCCGGGCCTCTGGTTCCAGACCGAGAACGCCTGGCAGTGGCTCTTCCTGGCGGTGGCCGTGGCGCCGCTGCCGGCCGGGCTGGCCGCCGCCCGCCGGCGCGGCCTGGAGCGGCTGACCGGGATGCCACCCTGGGCGGGAGTCGCCGTCTGGCTCTCGATCTGGGCGCTGGCGGTCGCCTTCTTCGGGTTCGTCTGGGACGTGACCTGGCATGCCGACCTGGGCCGGGACCAGGAGCTGTTCACCGTCCCCCACGTGCTGATCCTGCTCGGCCTCACCGGCATCGGCGGCGCCTTCGTCGCCGCGGTCGCGCTGGCCACCCGTGCCGGCTCGGCGCCCGGGCTGCGCGTGGGGCGACTCCGGGTGCCGGTCTCGGCGGTGCCCCTCGGTCTGCTCGCGGCCGGCGCCCTGGCCGCCTTCCCCCTCGACGCCTACTGGCACGCGCTGTACGGGATCGACGTCACCATGTGGAGCCCCACGCACCTCCTCATGATCGGGGCGGCCTCGCTCACGCCGATCGCGCTCTGGCTGATGCTTCGGGAGGCCGGCGTCCACGGTCAGCCCGGGCGCGCCCGACTGCTCTGGCTGCGGATGCCCGCCGTCGTGCTGGTCGGCCTGTCCACCTTTCAGCTCGAGTTCGACCTGGGCGTCCCACAATGGCAGG
>DASYBH010000230.1:0-4026 GCA_036500885.1 Candidatus Dormiibacterota bacterium | reverse complement strand
CGCGCTTCGAACCCATCCTCGTCCAGGACCCGCGCCAGAAGCCGGCCGAGCGCCACCTCGTCCTCGATGATCAGCACGCGCGGTCCCTGGCCGGCTCGCAACACCCGCGCCAAGCGTAAGGCCGCCGGATTGGAGCAGGCTGAGCGGATCTCGTGAAGTTGCGGAATGGGTTGGGGCGTGCGATCTGGTCTGAGCAGTCGAAGCACGGGGGCACGTGCTTCAACTCACTCGGACAGATCGCGGGCGCCCAGATCGGTTCCGGACAGAACCTGTGGCCACCGGTTTCAGGCCTGGAGTTCCGACTCGCAACTCGAAACTGGAGGTGTGGATCGGGGCGCGCATATATTCGGGTTGGCGAGCGTCTGCCGGCACGAAAGGAGGATGCGGCGAGGCATGGACCTGATCCGGAAACGGCTCGAGCAGTGGCCGGTGGCTCGGCAGCTGATCCAGCGCGATCCGGTCTGTCTGCGCGATTCCGCGCGCTCCGCCGACCACGTCGGGGTTCGACCGCGCACCGAGACCGCCGACCGTGTGGTCCGCTCGATCTGCCCCTACTGCGCGGTGGGCTGCGGGCAGCGCGTCTACGTCAAGGACGAGCGGGTCATCGACATCGAGGGCGATCCCGACAGCCCCATCTCGCGGGGCCGCCTGTGCCCGAAGGGCTCGGCCAGCCGCAACCTCGTGCAGTCGCCGCTGCGCGAGTACCGGGTCAGGTACCGCCGCCCGTACGGCACCGACTGGGAGGACCTGCCGCTCGACCGCGCGATGGAGATGATCGCCGACCGCGTGATCAGGTCGCGCGCGGAGGGCTGGCAGG
The DNA here is from genome assembly GCA_036500885.1 of Candidatus Dormiibacterota bacterium. GTDB lineage: Bacteria > Chloroflexota > Dormibacteria > Dormibacterales > Dormibacteraceae > CF-161. Next base: position 3,209 of record DASYBH010000230.1, on the reverse strand, counting down.
ACAGGGACGCGGAGGGCCGCCCGCTCAACCGCACGCTGGCCATCGCCTCGCTCGGCGGAGCCACCCTCGACAACGAGGAGAACTACCTGATCAAGAAGCTGTCCGTCGGCCTCGGCATAGTGCAGGTCGAGAACCAGGCGCGCATTTGACACAGCGCGACGGTCCCCGGTCTGGGGACGAGCTTCGGTAGGGGCGGTGCCACCACCTTCCAGCAGGACCTGCGCAACTCGGACTGCATCCTGATCATGGGCTCGAACATGGCCGAGAACCACCCGGTCGGCTTCCAGTGGGTGATGGAGGCGAGGCTCCGGGGCACGCCGGTCATCCACGTCGACCCTCGCTTCACGCGGACCAGCGCCAGCGCGACCATGCACGTGCCCATACGGGCCGGCAGCGACATCGCGTTCCTGGGCGGCCTGGTCAACTACATCCTCGAGCACGACCGCTGGTTCCACGAGTACGTGGTCGCGTACACGAACGCGGCGACGATCGTCAACGAGGAGTTCCGCGACACCGAGGACCTGGGCGGGCTCTTCTCCGGTTGGGATGCGACGCGCCACGCATACGACGAATCGGCCTGGCGGTACGAGATCGTCGGGGCGCCCGCTCACGCCCGCCAGCTGGCGACCGCCGCCCGGGCCGAGGCCACGGGCGCCCTGGGCGGGCGCACTCCGCACGCGAACGTCGGGCGAGACGAGACGCTGCAGCATCCGCGCTGCGTCTTCCAGTTGCTGAAGCGGCACTTCCGCCGCTACACGCCGGACATGGTGGAGCGGGTGACGGGGGTCCCGGCCGCCAGGTTCCTGGAGGTCGCCGAGCTGCTGTGCGGCAACTCGGGCCGGGACCGAACCTCCGCGATCGTCTATTCGGTGGGCTGGACGCAGCACTCCACCGGCGTCCAGATCATCCGCGCGGCGGCCATCGTCCAGCTCCTCCTGGGCAACATCGGCCGGCCTGGCGGCGGCATCCTGGCGCTGCGCGGCCACGCCAGCATCCAGGGCTCGACGGACATCCCCACCCTCTACGACATGCTGCCCGGCTACATGCCGATGCCGCATGCGGAAGACGTCACCATGGAGCGCTATCTCGCCCGCCACGAAGCGGCCTGCGGGGGCTGGAGCGATCTCCCGGCCTATCTCGTCAGCACGCTCAAGGCGTACTACGGCGACGCGGCGACCTCGGAGAACGAGTACTGCTTCGGCCACCTGCCGCGGATCGATCGCGACTTCTCGACCTATCGATCGATGCTGGGGATGCTCGAGGGAGAGGTCAGGGGATTCTTCCTCCTGGGCGAGAATCCGGCGGTGGGATCCGCCAACGGGAGGCTGCAGCGGGCGGCCATGGCCAACCTCGAGTGGCTCGTGGTGCGGGACCTGTTCCTGATCGAGAGCGCGACCTTCTGGAAGGACTCGCCGGAGGTCTCCAGGGGAGAGCTGCGCACGGCGTCGATCGGGACCGAGGTGTTCTTCCTGCCGGCCGCGGCCCACACGGAGAAGAGCGGGTCGTTCACCAACACGCAGCGTCTGCTCCAGTGGCACCATGCCGCGATCGAGCCGACTGGCGACTGCCGGTCCGACCTCTGGTTCTCCTACCACCTTGGGCGCATCATCCGGGAGAAGCTCGCGAGCTCGACCGAACCCCGGGACCGGCCCATCCAGGCCCTGAGCTGGAGCTACCCGACCGAGGGCCGGAACGCCGACCCCAGCGCGGACGCGGTCCTGCGCGAGGTGAGCGGCTGGAGTAGGGAACACGACTTGCCCCCCCTGACCCCCCGGCAGAAGAAGGGGGGGAGTGAGGGCCGCGCGCTGAGCGGCTTCTCCGAGCTGCGGGACGACGGCTCCACGACGTGCGGCTGCTGGATCTACTCCGGCGCCTACGCCGGCGAGGTGAACCAGCCGGCCCGGCGGCGGCCCGGCCAGGAGCAGACCGCGGTCGCGCCCGAGTGGGGCTGGGCCTGGCCAGCCAACCGGCGGCTGCTCTACAACCGGGCCTCGGCCGACCCCTCCGGCAGGCCCTGGTCGGAGCGCAAGCGGTACGTCTGGTGGGACGAGCGGAGCGGCCGCTGGACAGGGCTCGACGCGCCTGACTTCACCGCCACGAAACCGCCGGGGTACCAACCACCACAGGATGCGCGGGGCGACGCGGCGCTCCCGGGCGACGCGCCGTTCATCATGCAGGGCGACGGGCGCGGCTGGCTGTTCGCGCCATCGGGCCTGTTCGACGCGCCGCTGCCGCCGCATTACGAACCGCACGAGTCGCCGTTCGACAACGCGCTGTACGAGCAGCGCGCCAACCCGGCGCGGATCACCTACGAGGTTCCGCTCAACCCGTACAACACCGATCGTGAGCGCTATCCCTACGTGACGACGACGGTGCGTCTGACGGAGCACCACACGACCGGCGCCATGAGCCGCACCGTCGGCGTGCTGAGCGAGCTGCAGCCCGAGTTCTTCTGCGAGGTGAGCCCGCGGCTCGCCGCGGAGCGCGACCTCGAGCAGGGAGGCTGGGCTGACATCATCACCGCCCGCGGCGTGATACGCGCGCGGGTCCAGGTCACCGAGCGAATGAGGCCGATCCGGGTGAACGGACGGGACGTCGAGCAGGTCGCCCTGCCCTATCACTGGGGCTACCGCGGACTGACCAGGGGGGACGCCGCCAACGACGCGTTCCCGATCGTCCTCGATCCGAACGTCCACATCCAGGAGGTCAAGGCGGCGACCTGCGACATCAGGCGGGCACGCGGGTGATGGCGACCGCCTACCCTCCGCCGGCCTGGGTCGCCCCCGCCAGACCGGGCGAGGCCGTCGGGTTCTTCACCGACTCCTCGATCTGCATCGGGTGCAAGGCGTGCGAGGTCGCCTGCAAGCAGTGGAACGACGTCCCCGTCGACGACATCCGCTACCTCGCCAGCTCGTACGACAACACCGGAGCGCTGAGCGCCAACAGCTGGCGACACGTCGCGTTCATCGAGCAGAAGCGGGCGGACGGCGACGTCGCCTGGCTCATGAATTCGGACGTCTGCAAGCACTGCAAGGAGGCGGCCTGCCTGGACGTCTGTCCGACGGGCGCCATCTTCCGAACCGAGTTCGACACGGTGGTCGTGCAGGCCGACGTCTGCAATGGGTGCGGGTACTGCATCGCGGCCTGTCCCTTCGGCGTGCTGACCCGGCGGGAGGGCATCGCCAGCCGGCCGGAGACCAACGGCATCG
>DASYBH010000229.1:0-13438 GCA_036500885.1 Candidatus Dormiibacterota bacterium | reverse complement strand
GTCGGCAACATGTTCCGCGGTGAGCGCACAGGCATGGTCTGGGCAGGGAGCGTCGGGAGCCGCACCGTATCCTCCGTGCGTCTCTGTGTCCTCCGTGGCTCCGTGCTTCGACCTGCTCAGACCAGATCGCACGCCCCAACCCATTCCGAACAAAACTTCACGAGATCCGCTCAGCCGTCCCGCGTCGGGCCGGCCTCGCGGCGGAGGCCCCGAACGTGCAGGTCGATGCGCTCCAGGTTGGCCTCGTAGGCGCGCCGGAAGCGCGGTGAGTAGATCGAGTCCGACCACATGACGATGGCGTCCTCGCCGTTGTCGGTGTAGTAGCCCTTGCGCCGGCCGATCACCTTGAAGCCGAAGCTCTCGTACATGCGCATCGCGTTCTCGTTCGACGTCCGCACCTCGAGCGTGACCCACTTGGCGCCCATGTCGTATGCCGCCTGCACGAGGCCCGCGAAGAGGATGCGCCCGAAGCCGCCGTGGTGGAGGTCGCGCCGGACTCCGATCGTCGTGACGTGCGCCTCGTCGTACATGCGCCACATCCCGCCGTAGCCGACGATCTCGGCGCCCTCGTCCAGCCCCCGCCGGAGGACGATGTAATACGCGCTGTTGCGGGACGAGAGCTCGCGATAATACGCGTTGCGCGGCCACGGCGTGCTGAAGATGTGCCGCTCGATCTCCTGCACTGTGGGCACGTCGGCCTCGCGCATGGGCTCGATCGATAGCTGCTGTCGGATCTGGACCATCGTCAGGCCCCCGCCTGCTCCCACATCGGGCGAAACGACTGCATGTATCTCAGTTTGACCGTATCATAGCCAAGCCTCTCGGCCGTCCCGGCCAGACCTGCCGCCGCTTCCGCGAAGCCCTCCAGCTCCTCGTCGGGCAGGAGCCGCACCCCGGCGGCACGCACCGCCTCCGCCACCTCGGCGCGCAGCCAGCCGGCCGCCGGCAGCGTGCGAGGCAGCTCCTCGGGCGCGCCCAGCCGCGGCGCTCCGCCCGGCTCCTGCCAGTAGACGCGACCCCGTCCGGCGTCGACCAGCCCGATCGCCGGCACTCGCGCGCGGGCGATCTGCAGGTCCAGCGAGCCGATGCCGAGCAGCGGGACGCCCAGGCCCATGGCGAGGCCGACCCCGTAGCTCACGCCCGTGCGCAGCCCGGTGAACGAGCCGGGCCCCACGGAAACCGCCACCGCCGTCAGCCGCCTGGGCTCCACGAGCGTCAGGACGCGGTTCGGCAGGTCGTTCGCGCGACCGGCGAGGACCACGTCCTCGGCCAGCGCGGCGCCCTCGAGCACCAGGGCCAGCGCCGAACGCGGGGACGACGTGTCGATCACCAGGACCACGAGCGCGGCGCCTCCTCGATGGTGAGTCGCCGCCGCCGCGCGTCCAGCACGGCGATGGTCACGCGCGCGGCGCCGGGCTCGCGCAGCCGGTCGCCCCACTCCACCACCACCGCGCCCTCGTCCAGCAGCTCGTCCAGGCCGAGGTCGGCCAGCTCGCCGGCCCCGTCGAGCCGGTACAGGTCGACGTGCGCGAGCTGGACGGGGCCCGGGTAGACGCGCACCAGCTGGAACGTGGGGCTCATCACGTCGCCGGACACGCCCATGCCCCTGGCCAACCCACGCACGAACGTGGTCTTGCCGGCGCCCATCTCGCCCTCGAGCAGCAGGAGGACGCCGCGCCCGACGTGTCGGGCGAGACGGGCCGCCGCCGCCTCCGTCTCCTCGGGCAGTGCCGTGACGAGCTCAGGCGAAGTGGTCGTGGCCACGGTCCTCCACGTCGATCTCCCGGCCATCGCCGTCCACGACGACCACCCGGCCGTCCGCGGTGAGCTCACCGACCGGGTGGACGCCGGCGGGCAGCGCCGGGCCGGTGCACACCAGCTCCACCTCCTCGCCGCTGGCCAGCGCGACCAGGGCGCCGGCGCCCTCGGCCCTGGGCACCGCGTCGAGGCGCAGCCGAGCCCCGACCCCGGCCGCCGCCGCGAACTTGTCCAGCTCGCGCAGCAGGCCGTCGCTGATGTCGCCGCAGCAGAGACCGGCGGCCGCCAGCTCCGCGCCCAGCGCCAGCCGGGGCCGCGGCCGCGCCCAGTCCAGGGACGCGCCGCCGAGCGGCCCGGTGACGCCAACCGGCCACCCCGGCCGGGCGGCCGAGCGAGGCACCGGCGCGACGCTCGTCGTGCCCAGCAGCATCAGCGTCAGCGAGCCCTCTGTCGGCGCCGCCGTCGTGTCTCCGCCCACGAGGCGCAGGCCGACCTCGGCGGCCAGACCGGCCAGGCCACGGTAGAGGTGCTCCGCCACGCGGTCGTCCCAGCGCCGCGGCAGCGACAGCGAGACGAGGCCGTAGGTGGGCCGCGCGCCCTTGGCGGCCAGGTCGCCGAGGGCGAAGCAGAGGGCGCGCCAGCCGACCGCATCCGGCCGCTGCCGCTCCAGGTCGAAGTGGACGCCCTCGACGGAGGTGTCGCAGGTCGCCACCGTGATGCTGCCGTCCGCCTCGCGCCATGCGGCGGCGTCGTCCTCGCCGGGCCCGATCAGGAGGTCGCCGCCACGGGCCGAGAGGTGCGGCACCAGGCGGCGGATCAGCTCCAGCTCCGTCACCGGCCCAGCGCCTCGCGCCACGCGCGCGCCTCCGCCTCGGGATCCGCCGCCTCACCCAGCGCCCGGATCGCGCACACCCGGCCCACGCCCGCCGCTCGCAGCTCCGGCAGCCGCCGGCGGTCGATGCCGCCGATGGCGAACACGGGGATGCCGACCGCGGCGGCCACCGCGGCCACTCCGGCCGGTCCGATCACCGCCTTCCCGGTCTTGAGCGGCGTCGCGTAGGCCGGCCCGCTGCCCAGGTAGTCGGCGCCCTGGGACTCCGCCTCCCTGCCGGCCTCCGGGGTCGACGCGGACGCGCCCACGATGAGCGCTCCACCGGCGACACGGCGCGCGGCGGCCACCGTCAGGTCGTCAGGGCCCACGTGCACCCCGTCGGCGCCGCTCAGCAGCGCGACGTCCACGTGGTCGTTGACGACGAACAGCGTGCCGGCGGCCGCACACGCCTCGGCCAGCGACCGCGCCAGCTCGAGCAGGCGGCCGCGAGGCAGGCCCTTCTGGCGCAGCTGGACGATGTCCACTCCCGCGCGCAGCCAGGCGGCCACCAGACGCTCGACCTCGGCCGGCTCCGCCTCGGGCGTGATGGCGTACAGCTGAGCGGTATCGAGTCGCTCTCTTGTCGTGTCCTCCAACCTATACTCCTCGCCGGTGCACATCAGTCTGGTCGACCCGCTGCTGCTCGTGGGGGCCGCGCTGCTGGTCATCCATTCGGTGCGCCAGGGCGGGTTCGTACCCTACCTCACAGAGCTGATCGCCTTCGGGGTCGGTCTGGCGGCTGCGTTCGCGGCCTTCGGCCCGATGGGACAGTTCATCCACGCCCGCCTCGGCATCAACCAGGGCGTGGCCAGCTTCGGCAGCTTCCTGCTGGTGCTGGTCCTGGTGCATGCGGGGGTGCAGGCTCCGGTCGGCCGCGTCGCGGCCCTGGTGGGCCCGCACCTGCGCGAGCTGCCGCCCAATCCCCTGGCCGTCGCGGATGCGGTGCCGGCGCTCGGCGTGGCGACGATGGTCGCGACGCTGCTGCTCTCGGTGGCCGTCGTGCTGCCGGCCAGCAGCGGCCTCAGACCGCAGATCACGAGCTCAGTGCTCGGCTCGCAGATCCTGGGTCACGCCGGCTTCGTCCAGGGCCCCGTGCAGCGGCTCCTGGCGCCGCCCAACACGAACCCCAAGCGCATCCTGGAGAGCGATCCGGTGTCCAACCCCGGCGAGGACGCGTTCCTCAAGCTGCAGTTCCCGGCCGACCTGACCACGCAGCTGGACCCGGCTGGCGAGGATCGGATGCTGCAGCGCCTCAACCAGGCACGGGCCCACGTCGGCCTCTCGCCGCTGCGCTCCGACCCGCTGCTGCAGCAGGCGGCGCGCGAGCACAGCGCGGACATGTACAAGCGGCACTACTTCTCGCACCGGACGCCCGACGGCAAGATGGTCTACGACCGGCTGCGCGACCTGCGCTTCCACTACGTCACGGCCGGCGAGAACATCGCCTTCGCACCGGATATCGACCAGGCGTTCGACTCGCTGATGAACAGCCCGGACCACCGCGCGAACATCCTCAACCCCGACTTCCGCTGCGTCGGCATCGGCGCCTACAAGGGCCTGAACGGGTACGAGGAGATGTTCAGCCAGGACTTCGCCGACTGCTCCTGAGCCGGCGCCCACTTCGGACGCGGCCCCGGAGAAGTCGTCGCTAGTCGTTGGCGTCGGCGGTGGACGCGGCAACCGCCCCGGCGAGCGCGGGCTCGGGCAGTGCCTCCGGCGTCAGCGGTGGCGCCGGCGTCACGGCCTCCACCGCTGGGGTGACCGTCGCGACACATGCCGCAGCGGCCTCGGCGGCGCGCTCCTCCGCCGCGTCCTCGTCCTCGTAGGTCGCCCGGCGCGGGTCGCGCAGGCGGAAGAGGACCTCCTGGGCACGGAAGAGCACGTCCATCATCGGTACGACGCGGTAGCGCACGCGCAGGCTTTCGTACTCCTCCCGGGTCGGCACCGCGTCGAGGATCTGTCCGGCCCGCTCGCGCAGCGTCGCCGGGACCCGGTCCACCCCCTGGAGGTTCAGGTCCTCCAGCTGAAAGAGCAGATCATCGATCGCGTGAACCACCCGGTCGAGCTGCTGCTGGCGCCATCGCCGCCGCAGGTCTTCCTGGCAGAGTCTCTGAATATCTCGGTTTGCGTCCTCGAGCATGTCCCATCCATCGAAGTCGCTCCCCTTCCCCGCCCGGTTCTACGGACTGGAGTGCATTGTAGGTAATCAGTTTAGGGACTTAAAGAACGAGAGTCTGAGGAATTGGGCGGAACCCTGGACAACCGTCACGGGCGACCTGGGCGCAGGGCTCCCCACGGCCCTGGCGTGGCGAGCCCTCCAATCAGAAGAGGATCTCGCGCAGCCTGGAGCGCAGATGTTCGGGGGCGACGCCCTGGTCGCAACAGACCTTGACCAGGCGCTTCAGGCTCGCCTTCAGCAGGTAGTAGTCCTCACACGGCGGACAGTGGGCCAGATGGCGCCTGACCTCATTCAGCTCGTCGTCGGTCAGCTCGCGATCCAGGTAGGTGTCGAGGTTCTCGAGACACTTGCTGCAGTTCACGATCCCTCTCCCCTGACCCGGGCGATCCCCGACTCGTGAGCGTAGTCCCAGAGGGACCGCTGCAGCTGCCGCCGGGCCCGGTGCAGCCGGGACATGACCGTGCCGATGGGCACCCCCAGCACCTCTGCCGCGTCCTTGTACGAGAAGCCCTCGACGTCGACCAGGAGCACGACCTCGCGGTGAAGCTCCGGCAGCTTCTCCACCGCGCGCACCACCTCCTCGGTCGCGATCCGGTCGAGGACCTCGGCCTCGGGCATGGCGGTGGGATCCTTCAGCGTGTCGTAGAGCGCGAACTCACCGTCGCCGTCCAGGCTGACGTCCTCGGGGCGCCCACCCTTGAAGCGGTCCCAGAAGAGGTTCCGCATGATGGCGAAGAGCCACGCCTTCATGTTCGTGCCGACCTGGTAGCTACCCTGGTAGCGGAGAGCGCGCACGTAGGTGTCCTGGACGAGGTCCTCGGCCTGGGCCGGGTCGCGGGTCAGTCGGAGAGCGCCGCGGTAGAGCGTGTCAAGATATCCGATCGCCTCCTCGGCGAACCGGTTTCGTTCGTCGGTGTCTTCAGCGTGCTCGGCCACTATGACCATGGTAGTCACGTACGCGTGTCAACCCTGGGACGGCCGCCCGCTATTCCCCCATGTAGCGCCGGGCGACCCGGTTGCCGAGCGAGGTCAGCACCTCGTGGGAGATCGTGCCGCTCCACTCGGCCACCTCGCCGGCCGTGATCCCGTCGCCGATCAGGGTCACCACGTCGCCCGTGCGCACGTCGGGCACGTCGGAGACGTCCACGCTGAGGGCGTCCATGCTCACCCGGCCCACGAGCGGCACCCGCCGCCCGCGCACCACGACCTCGCCGCGGTTGCCGCGGCTCCGCATCACGCCGTCCTCGTAGCCGATCGCCACCGTGGCGATGCGCGACGCCCGCTGGGCGACCCACAGCCGGCCGTAGCCCACCGACTCCCCCCGGCACACCTCCTTCACGCGGGTCACCATCGCCCGCAGCACCAGCGCCGGTCGCAGACCCTCACCCACGAACCCATAGAGCGCCAGCCCCGGCCGCACGGCGTCCAGCGCCATCTCGGGATGACCGAGCACGGCGCCCGAGTTGGAGGCGTGCCGCAGGCCGGGATCGACGTCGAACCGGTCCAGAACGGCCAGGAACCGCTCGAACTGCATTCGCGTGAACTCGGGGTCGCTCTCGGAGGAGGCGAAATGCGTCATCGTGCCCGCCAGACGCAGCGCGCGCGAGCGGGCGATGCGAGCGGCGAGCGCCGGCGCCTCCTCCGGCCGGCAGCCGAGCCGGCCCATCCCCGTGTCCACCTTGAGGTGCACCGGCAGCCTCGACCCGGCCGGTGCGGCGGACTCGAGGACGTCGAGCATCTCATCGCTGTAGCACATGACGGCACACCCCGAGGCCGCCGCCACCGCGCAGCCGTCAGAGGACAGACCGCCCATCACCAGGATCCGCTCGGCCGGGCAGAGGTCGCTCAGCCGCATGGCCTCCTCGGGCGTCGAGACGCCCAGACCCCAGGCGCCGGCGCTCAGCGCCGCCTCGGCGACCGGCCGCGCGCCGTGACCGTAGCCGTCCGCCTTCACGACCGCGATCAGGCGGCAGCCCGCCGGCAGGCGGCGGAGCAGCTCCGTCACGTTGAAGCGGATCGCGCCGAGATCGACCTCGGCCCACCGCTGCGGCGCCGAGCCTCCCTCCGCCCACGCGATCACCGCAGGCCCCTCATGACCAGCGGCAGCTCGGGCAGGAGCTCGGACGCCAGCATCCCGGCGGGCCCCATGCGCGCCTGCAGTCGCCGGCCCGCCTCGGCGTGCACGTACACGCCGGTCACGGCCGCGGTGAACGGGTCGGAGCCCTGCGCGAGCAGGCCGCCGATCAGGCCCGCCAGCACGTCCCCCGTGCCACCCGTGGCCAGGGCGGGCACCTCGTGCGGGTCCTCGGACAGCCGGCCGTCCGGGGCGGCGACGAGCGTGCGGGCGCCCTTCAACACCACCACGACGCCCCAGTCGCGAGCGGCCGCGGCGGCGATGGCGCGCCGGCCGGCCTGGACCTCGGCGGTCGGCCGGCCGGTCAGGCGCGCCATCTCGCCCGGATGCGGCGTCAGGACGCGCGGCCCGCCCAGCCCCCTCAGCAGCTGCGGCGTCTCCGCCAGCGCGCCGAGCGCGTCGGCGTCGAGCACCATGGGCCGGTCGCAGCGGGCGACGAGCTCGCGCACCAGCCCCGACGTCGCCGGGTGGCGACCCAGCCCGGGGCCGACGACGCCGGCGGTCGCGGCGTCCAGGTGCCCGGCGACCGCGTCCAGCGCGCCGGTCCCGAGCGCGCCGGGCGCGTCCTCCTCCATCGGCGTCGCCATCGCCTCCGTGCACTTGACCGCGAGGATCGGGTAGACGCCCTCGGCGACCAGCAGGCGGACCAGACCGGCGCCCGACCGCACGGACGCGCTCGAGGCCAGGTAGGCCGCGCCCGTCAGGCCCCGGCTGCCGGCCACGACGACCACCGTGCCGAACGTGCCCTTGTGGCCGTCCGCCGGCCGCGCGGGCAGCCGAACCGCTTCCGGTGGTGGCAGCGCCACATCACCATCCTCTGGCATCTCCAGCCAGGCGCTGGCCACCGCGACGCCCGCCTCGTGCGAAATGCTGACCTGGATGTGGGCGCCCTGGGCGTCGCCACCCAGCAGGCTGACCACGGGCGCTCCGCTGTCAGCGGGCAGCACCTCGATGCGGCGGCGCGGATAGCAGATCGGCGTGCCGTCGAACGACTTGATGACGGCCTCCTTGGCGGCCCAGCGGCCGGCCAGTCGCTCCGGCCGCCCGGCACAGTACTCGAGCTCGGCCGCCGTGAACGCGCGCGCCAGGAAGCCGGGACCCCACCGCTCCACCGCCCGCTCCATGCGCTCGATCGCCAGCACGTCGATGCCCTGACGCCGGATCATCGATGGGTGCCGCGCATATGGGATCTCCTGGGGCATTCCTGGGCCGCTGGTTTGTCGAGTTGAACGAAGGCCACCGCTGCGCGGTTACTCCCGAACCGAACACGGCCAGGGTGCCCGGGGCCTGCCCCCCCTCGACCCAGTTTACGGGGACGTCCGCGGGCTCGGGCTGACGCTCACGCTGGGGCTCGGGCTGGGTGTGACCGCCGGCACTACGGCGCCGGGCGGCGTCGGGGCGGCGCAGCTGAACGACTGGCTGACGTTCACGTTCACCACCACCTGGGCCGGCTCGGCGATCACGCCGTTCCCGGTGACCACGCTCCTGACGATCCGCTGGGTGCTGGTCAGGCCGCTGATGGTGATCGGGTCAAGGCCCACGTTCTTCATCTGGCTCACGGCGTCGACCGGCCCGCTGACCGTGACCTGGTTCGGCTGCGGGTCGACCGCGATCTGGTAGCCGCACGCCTGCTGGCCGACCACCCTCGGGTTGACGGCGACCGTCTTGGTCTGACTCCCGCCCTGCGTGGTCACCAGCACCGTCACGAAATCAGGCGTCCACTTCACCTGCGGGTCGGCCTCCACCTTCTTCAGGTCGATCTCGTGGCCGTCGACCTCGAACTTGATCGGCTGGTTGGGGCTGCTGCCCGTGGCGGCCGTGGTGATCGGCACGTCGTAGTCGACGAACGCCTTCAGCTTGCCGACCATGCCGGCCGGCCCGTTGACCAGCACCTGGCACCGATCGCTGGCGTTGCCGCAGGTGGCGTACGTCCTGTCGGGGACGATGGCGATCCCCGGCCCCTTGTTCCTGGTCCGCACCTGGATGTCCAGCAGCCGGGATGTCAGTGGCTCGATCGTCAGCGAGAGCGGGACCGACCCCTGGGGAAACGTCAGCCCGGGATCCTGGCGCGGCGTCGCCATGACGTGCTGGTCCGCTCCCGCCCGGGCCTGGCTCAGGTCGATGGTGACCCCGGCCGCGCTGTGCTTGTAGCCCTGGACGGCGTCACGGAAGCCGACCACCGGGACCTGCACGCTGGTGGTCGGGTTGGTGATCACCAGGTCCGGCGGCAGGTTGGTGTACTCGACCCTGACCGACACCGTGTCGTAGACGGGCGGGTTCTCGGAGAACGAGACTCCGGCCAGCAGGCCGATCGCCAGGACCAGGGACAGCATCTTGAGCCGCCAGTTCGTCACGACCCAACCCACGGGCGTCGGACTCACGGCTTGGGCCCGCTCAGACGCCAGCCGAAGCCGAGGAGGTGCTGCCGGCCGCCGTTGGCCGGACCGGCTGCGTCCAGGCCGCCGGTCAGCCGGCGCCGCAGCCCATCGGCGTCCAGGTTGCGATTGATCTGCCCGTTCTCCACCAGCGAGATGCCTCCGGTCTCCTCCGAAACGACGAGGATAAGCGCATCGGAGGCCAGGGACAGGCCGATGGCGGCCCTGTGGCGCGTGCCCAGACGGTCGCGCACCTGCGACTCGTCCGCCAGCGGGAGCAGGCACCCGGCGGCCAGGATCACGCTGCCGCGAACGATGACCGCGCCATCGTGCAGCGGCGAGTTCGGAAAGAAGATGGTCTGCAGGAACTCGGCGGACAGCTCACCGTTGATGCGCACGCCGGTGGCGGCGTAGTCCTCCAGGCCGACCTCCCGCTCGAAGGCGACCAGGGCGCCAACCCGACGCTGCGCCAGCTTCTCAGCGGCGCGAATCGCCTCCGTCACTGACTTGTTGAAGATCTGCGGGTTGAAGGCCGAGAGCGGCCGGCCGAGGTGGCCCAGTCGGCCGACCTGGTCCAGGATGCGTCGCAGCTCCGGTTGGAACAGCACGACGATGGCCAGCACCGCGATCGGGGCGGCGTTCTGGAACAGCCAGCCCAGGAGGATCAGGTGCAGCTGCGTCGCGGCCAGGCCGAGGATGCCCAGCACGACCAGCCCGACGATGAGCTGGGTCGCCTGGGTGCCCTTCACCAGCCGCAGAAGCTGGTAGAGGATGAACGCGACAGCGACGACGTCGATCACCTCGATCGGGCCGACCTTTCCGACGATCATGCTCAGCTGGTTGAAGGCGGTCTCGACGAAGCTCATCGGTCGCCTTTCTCGAAGATCAGGGCCATCAGCGCCATCTGCGCCCACAGCCGGTTTTCTGCCTGATCGAACACTATGGAGCGGGGGCCGTCGATCACCCCCGCGGTCACCTCCTCGTCCCTGTGGGCCGGCAGGCAGTGCATGAAGAACGCGCGCGGCGCAAGCTCCATGAGTGCCTCATTGACCTGGTACTCGGCAAAATGCACCTGCCGGGCCTCGGTCTCCGCCTCCTGGCCCATCGAGGTCCAGACGTCAGTGTAGACCACGTCCGCGCCCGCCACCGCCGCCACGTCGGCGGTGACGCGCACCCTGGCGCTGCCGTCGATCCCGTCGGTGGCCGGCTCGAACGAGGGAGGAGTGATCACCGTCAGCGGGAACCCGAGCAGCGCCGACGCCTCCATGAGCGAGCGGGCGACGTTGTTGCCGTCCCCGACGAACGCCACGTGCGTCCCCTCGTCCAGCCGGCCGACGGCCTCGCGGATCGTCAGGAGGTCGGCGAGGATCTGACACGGGTGGGAGCCGTCCGTCAGCGCATTGATGACCGGCCGTGCGGAGGCGGCGGCCAGCTCGACGAGGACCTGGTGGGAGAACAGGCGCGCGACGATGCCATCGACGTAGCGATCGAGCACCCGGGCGACGTCCGCGACCGATTCCCGGCGACCGAGACCGATGTCCTGGTCCGTGAGCGGCACGACGCGGCCGCCGAGGCGCTCGATGCCGACCTGGAACGAAACACGCGTCCGCATGGACGGCTTCTGGAAGACCAGCGCCAACGACCGTCCGGCCAGGGGAGCGCCCGTCCAACGACCCGCCTTCATTGCCGCGGCGAGGTCGAGGATGGCGCTCAGCTGCTCGGTGTCGAGCTGCGCGATGTCGAGGAAGTCGGCTCCGCTAAGAGGCTCCAGCGTGCCGGATGCCGCCGAGGTCACGATTCAGATACCTGCAAAGCTACCTCAAAGGCACGGCCCCGCCGCATCACGAGCCCTTCGGGCCTGTCCCGAAACTGCGACAAGGCTCCAGGTGGCCGGAAGCGAGGGCTTTGCCCAAGTGTCCGGGGTGCATCATCCCGAGATCACCCAAGCCTCGACTATGGGACGCGAAGCGCTGGGCCGTAGGCCCCCAAACGTCCCGGACAGGGGGGGTTCTGGAGGGGGGCTGCCCCCCGCCTCTCACTCGCCGCTTCTCGGGCGAAAGAGCCGCAGCTCAGGTCGAATCAGCTCACCGGTGTGCAGCGGCATCGACGCGAGGTCGCGGATGGAGGCGAAATCCGGCAGCCGCCTTCGCAGCGCCGGTTCGTCGCGGAGGCGCAGCATCAGGTCGCGGCACGCCGCGGGCTCGAGGCCGAACGTGGCGGGCCGGAAGCTGAAGCGGCGGGAGGGACGCAGGCGGACCGTCAGCCGGTCGGTCAGCGAGATCTCCGGCCAGCGTGCCGCGGCCCAGTCACCCTGATCGGCCAGCGTCGCGGTGTCGAGACGCTCCCACGGCGCCTGGAGCTCCACGCTCCCCTGCACCAGCACGAGCCGGTCGCGAAAGAACGCCAGCCGGCTGCGCGGCCACCGGCGCAGCCGGAGCACGGTCCGCGCCACGACCGCCGCGGCCACCGTCGCCAGCATGGCGAGCACCAGCGCCGCGAGGTCGAATCCCTTGAGCAGCGCCGCCGCGGAGGCGGCCACGAGCAGGATCGCCACGGCGACCGCGGCCGAGGCGAACCGAATGGTGGAACGGTTCGAGCGCGCGAAAACCACTGGCGGGGAGTCCCTTCCTGACGATACCGTCCCGTGGACCAGAGCGCCATGGCCATCTCAGGTACGCGGTGGCAGTGTGTCCCATGGCGGCGTCGACTCGTCGTCGTAGAGCACCTTCACCAGCGTCAGTCCCCCGGCCGGCGCGGTGGGCGGGGCCAGGCGGCGATCCCGGGCGGCCAGCACCTCGCCAACCCATTCCGGCGGCCGCCTGCCTCGCCCGACCTCCGCCAGCGCTCCGGCGATGCTCCGGACCAGGCCGCGCAGGAAGCCGTCGCCGAGGAGATGGAGCTCGACGACGTCGCCAACGCGCACCACCCGCGCCTCACGCACGGTGCGCACCCGGTCCTGGGGCGGCTCCGACGCGGCGCAGAAGGTCGTCCAGTCATGCGAGCCCACGAGCGGCGCCGCGGCCGCAGCCATCGCCTCGACGTCCAGCCGCGTCCGCAGGTGCCAGCAGCGGCCGCGGTCCAGCGCCGGCCGTGCGGTGCGGTCGAGGAAGCGATATCGGTAGTGCCGCCACCGCGCCGAGTAGCGCGCGTGGAAGTCGGCCGGCACCTCATCGACCCGCAGCACGGCGACGTCGGACGGGAGACGGGCGTTGAGGGCCGCGGCCAGCCGGTGCGGCGCGAGACGGCCGGCGTAGTGGAAGTTCGCGACCTGGCCCTCGGCGTGGGCGCCGGCGTCGGTCCGGCCGGCGGCGTAGACCTTCGCCGCCTCGCCCGTCACGTCGAGGATGGCGCGGCGGACCTCGGCCTCGACCGTCCGATGGCCGACCTGCAGCTGCCAGCCGGCATAGCCGGCGCCGTCGTACTCGAGGAGGAGTCGCAGGTTGCGCAGGGACTTGGAGCCTATCTCGATTCCGAATCCGGTGCGGTTCCCGGGCGGATGGGGCGGTACCCGTTCGAGCGGCCGATTGTCTGAATGAGTTGCAGCACGAAGCCACGAAGGCCACGAAGACGCACGAAGGAATTGGGATCTGCCGATCGGCTGGAGCGCCTGCGCTGACCTCGAAACCTTCGTGCGTCTTCGTGCTCTTCGTGGCTTCGTGCTTCAGACCAATTCGGAATCAATCATCTAGCCGCTGGCCGGGCTCGCGCTCGCGGGCGTCAGCAGCCGGACCAGCACCCACTGCTGCAGGGCGCCGGCGAGGCTGCCCGTCAGCCAGTAGAGAGCGAGGGCGGCCGGGGCGAGATGCGCGGCGACGACCAGGCCCAGGGGGGACAGCACGGCCAGGACGCGCTGGGTGGCGACCGACCCCCCGTCCTCGTCGCCGGCCGGCGCGGGCTGGGCACCGCTCGTGACCCGGATCAGCAGGTACGTCGCCAGGCCGGCGAGCACGGGCAGCAGGACGGGATCGGGGATGGCGAGATTGGCAACCCAGAGGAAGTGGAGGTCGGGCGCGGAGTGGGCGATGGCGAGGATGACCCAGTACAGGGCGATCAGCAGGGGCGCCTGGACCAGGGCGGGGAGCAGACCGCTCCGCACACCAGCAGCCAGGCGGCTCAGCGGA
>DASYBH010000228.1:0-6324 GCA_036500885.1 Candidatus Dormiibacterota bacterium | reverse complement strand
CCGAACGCGGTGTCCTGGGCGAAGACCAGGACCTTCTTGCCCGCGACGCTGCCCAGCATGGCCTTGGCGGTGATCACGTCCTGCAGGCTCTCGCGGCCCGACCGGAACGTGTATCGATTGACGCCGGTGACGGCGTCGGTGGCCGCGGCGCCCGAGATGAACAGCACCCGGTTCTGCTCGGCGATGGACGCCATCTGGAGCGCCACCCCCGAGGAGGAGCTGCCGCCGACGATCTCATACCCCTGCCCGATCAGGTCCTTGGCGATGGACACCGCCTTGGCGGGGTCGCCGGCGTCGTCGTTGTAGCTGACCACGACCCTGTGGCCGTTGACCTTGCCGGTGCCGTGCGTGACGTAGTCGAGGCCGATCTTGAACCCCTCCGCGTACTCCTGGCCGTAGGCCGCCAGCGGCCCCGTCCTGGAGTAGATCATCCCGAACCTGACGTCCGGCTTGGACGCTCCCGACGACGTGGCCGTCTCGGCGCTGCCGCCGCAGGCGGCAGCGAGCAGCGCGGCGCCCGCCAGCGCCGCCACCGACCTGAGAGAACGGGACAGACCGATCACCTTGCTGCCTCCCTTCATGAGGTGGACGCGGACTCCGGCTTCGGGCAGCGCCAACCCTCTCTCCTCCTCCATGAGCGAGCGCTCGCAAATGCAGATTCGGCAGCCGATCGTGGTCGGCGGCCCTGGCTGTGCGAGCGCTCGCTCAGTTTAGACGCCTGGATCTGCCTGTCAAGCGCCGTGGCTGGGGTACCATGGGGTTCGTTGAGCACCGACGCGACCGAGCCCCCGCGAGCGGCGACGCGGTCTGAACCGATCCGCTCGGTGCCGCCTCGGGCAGTCGCCGGCGGGACCGTCCTGCCGTCGCGAGCGACCGCCAGCGGCACCCTGCGGCGGCTCCAGGAAGCCGCGCTGATCGGGTTTGCCGAGCGGGGCTACCACGGCCTCTCCACCCGGGACCTGGCCAGGGCCCTGGGCCTCCAGCCGAGTGCCGTGTACGCCCATGTCAGCGCCAAGGAGGACCTGCTGTTCGAGCTGGTCATGATCGGTCACGAAGAGCACAACGAGCTCCTGCGGAGGGCCCTCCTCGCCTCCAGCCCGGACCCCCGGGCGCAGATGGAGGCGCTGGTCCGGGCCCACGTGGAGATGCATGCCACCTACCCGCTGCTGGCGCGGGTCTGCAACAAGGAGCTGCACGCGCTCTCGCCCGAGCACGCCGAGCGCGTGATGGCGGTGCGGCTCGATTCGGAGCGCATGTTCGCGAACGTCATCGAGCGGGGCAGCGAGGCCGGGGTCTTCACGTGCCGGGACCCGTGGCTGGCGGTGGCGGCCATAGCGGCGATGGGCGTCCGCGTCGCCAAGTGGTTCGAGCCCGACGGCGCCCGCACCGTCGATCACGTCGCCGGCCAGTACGTGGAGTTCGCACTGAAGCTGCTCGCCTGAGAATGGCAAAGGGGCGGGCCCCCACTTCCAGAACCCCGTCGGGACTCCTGGACGACGTCGGGATCACATCTCCGGGGCCACCGGCGTGCTCGCTGACTGCCAGTGGCCGACGAGATCCCTGTACAGCGCTGACGACGTGATCAGCGTCTCGTGCGTCCCCGTCGTCGCGCGCACGCCGTCCAGCACCAGGATGCGCCGCGCACGCATCGCCGAGCTCACCCTGTGCGCGATGACCACGAGGGTGCCCGGCCGCCGGGTGAAGGCACGCTCGGCGCATGCCTCGGCCGTCGGGTCCATGTGGCAGGTGGCTTCGTCGAGCACCGCGATCGGGGCGGGAGACAGGTACGACCGGGCCAGCGCGACGAGCTGTCGCTCACCCGCCGACAGCACCGCGGGCTCCACCCGGCCCCCGAGGCCGCCCAGCCGTTCGACCAGCGGACGCAGGCCGACCGCGTCGACCGCCGCCTCGAGCGGCCCGGCACCGACGTCCGGGCGCAGGTAGGTCAGGTTTTCGAGCAGCGTGCCGGCGAAGACGTACGCCTCCTGCGGGATCAGCACCCGGTGGCGGGGCAGATCAGCGGCGTCGAGGGTGGCCACATCGACGCCGCCCATCCGGACCTCGCCGGCGAGCGGCCGAAGCATCCCCGTCAGCAGGCCGGCGAGCGTCGACTTGCCGATCCCGCTCGGGCCGACGATCGCGAGGTGGTCGCCCTCGGGGATCACGAGGTCGAGGTCGCGTAGCACCGGCTCGGCGTTCGGGCCATAGCTGAACGTGACGCCGCACAGCTCCAGGCCGTGACCCGGCACTTCCGTGCGCCTGCTCCGGCTGAGCGCGGCACCCGGCGGTGCCTCCTCGCTGACCTCCGCGATCCGCTCCAGCGTCACCCCCAGGAGCATGCCGCTGCCGCCGACCCAGTTGACCAGCGTATGCAGCGCGGGCTGCAGGCCGCCGCGGACGTAGGCGAGCATGCCGAGCAGCGTTCCGGCGGTGGTCCCGTGCCGGAGCAGCCAGGGCGCCGCCAGCAGGAGGGCGAGCAGCGGCAGCCAGCCGCCGACGGCGAGCGTGAGCGCGCGGGCGGCCCCCAGCTGGGCCAGAGCGCGAGCCGCCCGCTCCTGCGCGCCCACGGGGGCGTCCATCTGCTCGGCGACCTCCTCCTCCGCGCCGCTCGCGACGATGTCGCGCAGGCTGCTGACGACGCTGCTGGCGGTCTCCGCGACGGCCTCGCCGGCAAAGATGGCGTCGCGCTGCCGTCGCGCTGACAGGCGCACCATGAGAAGGAGCAGCGCCAGTGCGACCGCCACCGGCGGCAGCACGAATACCGCCGCGACCGGCGCGAGCGTGAACAGGCCGAGGAGCGAGCCGGCCGCGGTGAACGCGAACGTGCAGATGAGCATGATCAGCCCGGCGAAGGTCTCGCGGACGATCTCGACCTGGTCGGTGATCCGGGAGACGGCGCCGGTGTCAGCCGGCCCGTGGTGCGTCGAGCGTCGCAGCGCTCCACCGACGACGCGGCCGACGAGGTCGTCGCGGAATGATTCCACGATCCTGGCCATCGGCTGATACCCGCGCCAGCCGGCGACCGCCGAGGTCGCCGCGGCGAGCGCGAACACGGCCAGCCAGGCGAACCCGGCGCCGGCGTGACGGGCGATGAAGGCGTCGGCCGCGCCGGCGACGGCGCGCCCGAGGACCAGCGCCGGCGCGGCCTGGACCGCTGACCAGGCCGCGACGGCGGCGAGGTCGCGACGACGCCGGCCGAGGGCCGTACCCAGCACGGCGAGCACGAGGTCGGCGCGGGCGTTCATCGAGTCGGCTCGAAGGTCGCCCGGTACTCAGGATCCGTCCACAGCTCACGATGGCTGCCGCACGCGCGGACCCGACCGGCGTCGAGCCAGGCCACCCACCCGGCCCGCGCGGCCGTGGCCGCCCGGTGGGCGATGACGAGTCGTGTCTGGTCGAGCTGCTCGGTGAGCGCGCGCGTGACCTGCATCTCCGTCACGGTGTCCAGGCTCGACGTCGCGTCGTCGAGGATGAGCAGCCGGGCGCCGGGCGCATGGGCGAAGGCGCGGGCGAGTCCGATCCGCTGCACCTCGCCCCCCGACATCGGCACCTCGCCGAGGGGCGTCTCGTAGCCGTTGGGCAGGCGCCGGATGAACGAGTCGGCACAGGCGGCCCGGGCGGCCGCCTCGACCAACCCCGGCGCCGGGACCGTCCCGCCGAACCGGATGGCGCCGCCGATGCTGTCACCGAGCAGCGCCGGGCGCGCGAACGCGTACTGGACCGCCCGCCGCAGCTCCCCGCGTCCGAGCTCCCTGAGCGGCACGCCGTCGATGAGCACCTCGCCCTCGTCGGGGTCGAGCAGACGGCCCGCGAGCGCCGCCAGCAGCGACTTGCCGGCTCCCGAGCGGCCGACGACCGCGACGATCGCTCCTGCCGGTACGACCAGGTCGAGCCGGTCGAGCACCACCTGGCCGGTCTGCCGCACGGTCACGGCGCGGAGCTCGAGGGCGCCACGCCCGGCCGGCAGGGCCCGCCTGCCGTGGTCCATGGCCGGCACGGCGAGCACGTCGGCGATCCGCATGGCCCCGGCGCGAGCCCGGCCCAGCTGGCCCAGGTACGCGATCAGCACGCCGATCCCGGAGCCGAGGACCGCGTACTGGCTGGCCGCCAGCAGACCGCCGGGGCTGATCCGGCCCGCCGCCAGCTCGAGGCCCCCCACTCCCAGCACGACCGCCTGCAGGAGCGGCACGAGCAGCGCCCCCTGGGCCATGACACGGCGGACGGTCTGCCAGGTGGCGAGCCCGGCCGCCCGAAGCTCGTCCATCGGCGCCAGCACGCGGGCCGACTCGCGCTCGACCGTGCCGGCCGCGGCGATGGTGCGCGCGCCCGCGATCGCATCGAGGAGCCGGGCCGCGATGGCGCCCTGGGCCTGCCGGTAGCGGACGGCGCGGCTCGAGGTGTGGCGCACGAACGCGCGCAGGACCAGCGCCAGCGGCGGCAGCCCGGCCGCGAAGGCGAGCGCGAGCCAGGGGTCGATCAGCGCCAGCGCCACCGGCGCGCCCAGCGCCGGGACCGTCGACGTGACCGCCGCGACCGCGGCGGCCGGCGCGGCGCCGGCGTCGGTCGTGCCACCGACCAGGCGGCTGACCGCGTCGCCGGCCGGGAAGGAGCGGTCGAGGCGGGGGCCAACCGCCAGCACGTGGCGACACAGCAGCCGCCGCAACCAGGCCGTCCCCCTCGCGCCGCTCGCGCCCGTGGCGAACTGGCCGAGCGCGTCGCCGGCGGCGACGACCGCGATCACCCCGGCCGTGCCCGCGGCCCACCACCCGCTTCCGGCGCCGCCTTTGAGGGCGATGTCGACGCCGCGTCCGAGCACGGCCGGCAGCACCAGGGTGCCCACGGCCTCCGCGAGGGCGCTGACGGCGACCAGGGCGACCCAGCCGCCGCTGCGCAGCGCAGCCTGCCCCAGCAGGCGTTCCGCCGGCCGGCGTCGCCGGCGATCGTCGCTGACCCGTTTGCTCCGTGGGACGCGGATCACCTCCATAATGGACATAGGTCGGCACACGGTGTCCTCTCGGACGCGATGTGCCACGGCGTGCCTGAAGCCGTCGTGGGGCAGCCAACCCCGGATCTCAATCGGATGTCAGCCGGCCTGCACGCCGGCTACGTGGTGGTGTTTCCCGCGGTCCCTAGTTGGTGTTGACGCAGACGGTGTTGACGCAGCAGATCACGGTGATGTTGGTGCACGAGAAGCCGGCGTTCTCGCGCTCGTCGCCCTTCAGCGTGGGCAGAGACTGCAGATCGGTGACGCTCTCAGACATTTGGAACCTCCTGTCGCAACGAATCGTGGATGGGTGTGGGTTGGCTGCCCACGACGACCTCTGGCACCAGCTCGTCGAGCATCAGAGGCCTCGGTCCGGCTCGGTCCAGGCGGAGCAGGAACGCGGCGATCCCCGCCAGCCCGAGGCCCCAGTCGGCACTGACACGGACGTTCGTCTCGTCGGGGAAGACGGTCCGCCCCCGGTCCTCGACACGCCGGTGCCACAGGACCTCGGTCAGCGCGAGAGCGCGGGCGCGATAGTCCGGCTGGCCCAGCGTGTCCGCCAGGTCGAGCAGGAACTGCCCGCTGCCCGCCAGTCCGTGGCAGTGCGAAAAGCCCTGGTTCCACCGGATGCGCTCGACGGCGTTCCCCGACAGCTCCGCCAGCTCACGGTACCGGCGGTCCCCGGTGGCCAGGTGCCCGCGCAGGAGCGCCGTCCCGATGCCGCTCGATCCGTGGCACCAGAGCGGCCAGGCCGGGTATGGCGTGGTCGGCTGCGCCGGCCAGAGCGCCGCGTCGCCGTCGATCTCGACGACTGCCACCAGCTCGTCCAGCCCCTCCGCGGCGGCCTCGAGGAACCGGCGCTCGCCGGTCGCCCCTGACGCCGCCAGCAGGAACGAGCAGATGCCGGCGCTGCCGTGCGCGAAGCCGTACATCGTCAGGCCGGCGAACCGGGAGGGCAGACCCCCGGGTACCGGCCAGACCCGGCCAGCGGCCGTCCGGCGCGACGTGCGGAGCAGGTGCTCGGCCGCGTCGGCGGCCCGTTCGAGGAACCGCTGCTCGCGCGTCACCAGCCACTGGTGGAGCAGCGCCATACCGGCACCCGCCGTGCCGTGGGTCACGTCCGGGATGGGACCGTCCGTGGCACAGGCCAGCGCCACCTCGGAGCTTCGGCGGAGAAGCGCCGGGTCGCCGAGCGCACGGGCCGCCTCGGCGAGGAACCAGGCGGCACCGCCCAGCCCGAAATACAGGCCGGGCACATCCCGGCGAGGCCCGCCGTCGAGCTGGCGGATGATCCAGCTCGCCGTCTGCCGGATCGCCGCCCGAACGTCGGCGCCGCCGTA
>DASYBH010000227.1:0-6429 GCA_036500885.1 Candidatus Dormiibacterota bacterium | reverse complement strand
CGACAAGATGGTGACCTGCCTGCTCGCGTTCCTGGTCCTGGCGGCGCTGCCGCGCCGGCTGGTCGCTCGCTTCCCCAATGGCGAACGCCTCCTCGAACCCGCCTGATGAGTGCTTCCAACGACGTCCGGGCGGGCGACTAGCTGAATGAGTTGCAGCACGAAGGCACGAAGGACCTTCGTGCTTCAGACCAATTCGGAACCAGAGACGCAAGCCTGAACCCGACCACGAAGCTGGCCGCCGCCGCCGCGGGCATGGCCCTGAGCGTGGCGTGGGGCGGCTGGGTCGCCGGTGCGGTGCTCGTCGTGAGCGCCGTGGCCGCGCTGCGGGCTCACCGCCTGCGCAGGCTGGCCCTGGCCGCGGCGGCCCTGCTGCCGGTGGCGCTGTCCAGCCTGCTGATCAACGCCCTGCTGCCGGCCGGCGGCGGGGGCGTCGCCGGCGCCCTGGCGGCGCTGCTCCGCCTGCTGGGCGCGACGCTGCCACCGGCCCTGCTGTTCGCCACGACCGAGGCCGGCGACCTGCTGTCCGAGCTGGAGGCGCGCGGCCTGGGCCGGCGGGCGGTCTTCGTGATCGGGGCGGCGCTGGCAGCGGTGCCGCGCACGCAGGCGCGGGCGACGGAGGTCATCGATGCGCAGCGGGCCCGCGGCCTGGACACGGAGGGCTCCTGGCGCCGGCGCCTTCGCGGCGTGCTGCCGCTCGTGGCGCCGCTCGTCATCGGCAGCCTGGCCGAGGTCGAGGAGCGAGCGCTGGCGCTGGAGGTCAGGGCCTTCGGCGCGCCGGGCCGCCGCACGGTGCTGCGCAGGCTGCCCGACAGCCGGTGGCAGCGGGCGGCGCGACGGGCGCTGGCCGGCCTGCTGGTGGCCGGTCTGCTGACGCGGCTGGCGGTCGCGGTCGTCGCCCGTTGATCGTCCTGGAGCGGGCCTCCTACCGCTACCCGGGAACGCCGGCATGGGTGCTGGACTCGGTCTCACTGAAGGTGGGCGCCGGGGAGGTGGTCGGGGTGCGGGGGGCCAACGAGTCCGGCAAGACCACGCTGTGCCTGGTCGCCTCCGGCCTGGCGCCCGCCGTGGTGGGCGGCGAGCTGCGCGGCCACGTGCTGGTCGACGGCCGGCCGACCGTCGAGCTGCGGCCCCACGAGCTGGCCCTGCGCTGCGGCGTGCTGTTCGACAACCCCGCCGTGCAGATCACCGGCCTGCACCGGACGGTCGCCGGCGAGGTCGCCTTCGGACCGTGCAACATCGGGCTCCCCGTCGCCGAGGTCCACGAGCGTGCCGGGGCCGCGCTCGCCATGCTCGGGATCGGCCACCTGGCCTCTCGAGACCCGCAGCATCTGTCGGGCGGGGAGG
Source organism: Candidatus Dormiibacterota bacterium (assembly GCA_036500885.1). Classification (GTDB taxonomy): domain Bacteria; phylum Chloroflexota; class Dormibacteria; order Dormibacterales; family Dormibacteraceae; genus CF-161. The sequence continues at coordinate 5,085 of DASYBH010000227.1, read as the reverse complement.
CGCAGCTGGTGGCCATGGCCGGGCTGCTCGCCCTCCGACCCGCCTACCTGGCGCTGGACGAGCCGACCTCGCGGCTCGACCCGGAGCGGGCGGCGCTGGTGGCCGAGGCGATCGTGCGCATGGCGGCCGGCGGAACCGGTGTGCTGCTCACCGAGCATGACGAGGCGCTCCTGGCGCGCCTGTGCACGAGGGTCGTGGAGCTGTGATCGCGCTGGAGTCGGTCTCCCACCGCTACCCGGACGGGACGCTGGCGCTCGACGAGGTCGGCATGGCCGTTGGGCGCGGTGAGGCGCTGGCGGTGACGGGCCCGACGGGATCCGGGAAGTCGACGGTGATCCGCCATCTCAACGGGCTGCTTCGGCCGACCGCCGGCCGGGTGCTGCTCGAGGGTGAGGACATCCGCGGCCTGCGGGTGGCGCAGATCGCGCGGCGGGTGGGGGTGGCGTTCCAGGAGCCGGACCGCCAGCTCTTCTGCCGCACCGTTCTGGCCGAGGTCGGCTTCGGGGACCGCGAGGCCGATGCCGTCGAGGCCGCGCTCGAGCTGACCGGGCTGAGCGGAGCGCGCGACCGCCATCCCTACGATCTCGGCTACTCGCGCCGCAAACTGGTCGCGATCGCGGCGGTCCTCGCCATGCGCACGCCGGCGGTCGTGCTGGACGAGCCCACCACCGGCCAGGACCGCGCCGGCATCGAGCGGTTGGTGGGGCTGATGGCGCGGCTGCGCGAGGAGGGCCGGACGGCGGTGGTGGTCAGCCACGACGCGACCTTCGTACAACGGACCTGCGATCGCGCGGTCCGGCTCGTGGAGGGGCGCCTGGTGGGGTAGGGCCGGGAGCCTCAGCCCGCATGCGTGCGAAGCGAAGCGGGCTTCGGCATCCCGGACCCTCCCTGTCACGGGCGCGTCAGGGCTGCACGCAGGAGCCGCGTGGCTATGCCGAGGGGACCTGAGGTCGCAGGCCGCTCGGCCGCCGCCTCACGGCGAACCTTCGCGAGCAGCTGCGCCCTCGCCGCACTCTCGCGCAGCTCGCGCTGTGCGTCGAGGATCTGCTCGTACGAGTTGTCGAAGAGCCAATGCACGGGATCACCTCCACTGCGGGCCGACGGGGAAAAGAAGAGGGGCCTGGCGCTGGCCAGGCCCCTCGATCGACTTCGCCTCACTTGGGCGGTCGGCTGCTCCTGCTAGCCGCCGCCTTCCCGTGGCGGGATCGGTGCCTGGCCCCGGCCGAAGCCGAGCCGGCCGGCGACGATCGCGAGGTAGTTCGGGGCCCAAACGGAGCCGCGGTCGCTCATCACGATGCGTCGCCGGGTGATGTCCATGACGCGGGAGAGCATAGCACAGTGGGGCAATGCGTTCAACTGGCAATTCGCCTGCGGCGGTAGATACCGGCGCCTCGAGCCGGCCCGCACGTCAATCCCACATCGACAGGGAAGGGAGATGGCCGGCAAAAGTGGGTGTCTGGAAGGTGCCTGACTCACGTATGCTGTGTGCACCCGTGGACCGTCAGCGGGTCTCGCCGTGGTCGTGTTTCCGTTGGTTCCTCGAACGGGCGCGGTCGTCAGCGTCATCGAGGAACCAGGGGAAGGTAGATGGCAGAGGGGACCATCAAGAAGATCGTGGCCGACCGCGGCTTCGGATTCATCTCGGCGGACGACGGTAAGGAATACTTTTTCCACCGTAGTTCCATCGCGAACTTCGACGCGCTTCGCGGTGGCGAGCGTGTGTCGTTCGAGATGGAGCCAAGTCCGAAGGGACCGCGCGCCGGTCGCGTTCGTTTGATCTAGCGCCGGGGGCGCGACGGCGAAAGGCGTGGTGCCGGGGGGTGCCACGCCTTTCGTTTTGCTCGACGTACCTTTGTGGGGCACGTTGACCGCTTCTGCCGCCCGCACCGTCCAGCTGTCACGTCCGCTCGACCTGCGCCGCACGCTCTGGCCGGTTCGCAGAGGCGCCACGGATCCCACCGTGCGACTGCGGGAGAACGAGGTGTGGCGCGCGACGCGGACGCCGGACGGGCCCGGCACCCAGCGGCTGGTACTGCTGCCCGAGGGCGCCCTGAGTATCGAGGCGTGGGGCCCGGGCGCCGAGTGGCTGGTCGACCGCGCGCCGGCCCTGGTGGGAGAGCTCGACGACGACTCCGGCTTCCGCCCCGCCCAGCCGCTCCTGCGTGAGCTGCGTCGCCGCCATCCGGGGCTCCGGATCCCACGCACGGAGGCGATCTTCGAAGCGGCCGTGGCCAGCATCCTGGAGCAGCGCGTCCAGGGAGTGGAGGCGTGGCGCGCGTGGCGCGCGCTCGTGCGCGACCTGGGTGAGCCGGCGCCCGGACCGCCGCTGGGCCTGATGGTCCCGCCCGTGCCGGCGAGCGTGGCCGCCGCCCGCTATCCGGTCTTCCACACGTACGGGGTGGAGCGGGGGCGGGCCGAGACGGTGCGCCGCGCCGCCGCGCACGCCGGGCGCCTGGAGGAGGCGCTCCACCTGCCGCTGGACGTCGCCAGGGCGCGCCTGCGCGCCCTGCCCGGGATGGGCCACTGGACGGCCGCGGAGATCGCGCTGGTGGCCCTGGGTGATCCCGACGCGGTCTCCGTCGGCGACTACCACCTGCCGCACGTGGTCAGCTGGGCGCTGGCGGGTGAGCCGCGCGGGACCGACGAGCGGATGCTCGAGCTGCTGGAGCCCTATCGCGGCCACCGAGCGCGGGTCCTGCGCCTCCTGCTGGCCGCCGGGGTCGCTCCGCCGCGCCGCGGACCGCGGCTGCCCCTGCGCAACGTTGCCCGGATGTGACCGGCTCCCACCGGCGTCCTGCTTGATGTACCGTGCTGGCTGAACAGCAAGGTTGGACGCAACGTATCGGAGGGATGCGGACCGCAGCAGACAGACGATCCTCGATGCGGCCGAGCGGCTCTTCGCCGAATTCGGTTTCGAGGCCGTCAGCCTGGAGCGGATCGGCCGTGCGGCAGGGCTGTCGCGCGGCGCCCCGGGCTACTTCTTCGGTTCGAAGGAGGCGCTCTACCGGGCCGTCCTGGAGCGCATGTTCGAGACCACCGAGCAGCTGGTCGAGCAGACCCACCGGCAGCTGGCCAGGGTGCCGGCGGACGACGTCGACCGCAAGCTGGAGATCATCGTGGAGAACCTGCTCGAGTTCCTCTACGAGCGCCCGCACTATCTCACGCTGGTCCAGCGGGAGGCGCTGCGCCGCAGCGGCGTCATGGAGGGCACCCGCGCCCACCTCACGCTGCTGCGCACCGCGCTGAGCATCGCCGAGGGCCTCGACTGGACGTCGGCGGCCAGCAACCCCCAGCAGCTGCTGCTCACGCTGCTCAGCCTGTGCTGGTTCCCGCTGGCCAACCCGCCGCTGATAAGGGACCTCGGCGGCCAGTTCGACCGCCCGTTCGTGGAGGCGCGCAAGCGCCACGTGGTCGCGCTGCTGAAGGCGGGCCTGGGAGCGGCCCGGCGAGCCTGAGCCCGCCGGCGCCGGCCGAGAAGGAGGGCTCGCTTACTTATGATGAAGCACCTCATAAGTCTCTTCATCACGAGGTGTGACCTCACAAGGCCAACGGGATGTCTGTGCTTCCGATCGTCGACCGCGAACGTGAGCTCGCTGAGCTGCAGAGGCTCGCGACCGCGCCGCCCGCCCTGGTGGTGCTCCGGGGGCGTCGGCGTGTGGGCAAGAGCCACCTGTTGAAGGCAGCGTTCCCGGCCGGCCGGCTCATCAGCTTCCAGGCTGATGAGCAGTCGGAAGCCGGCCAGCTCGCCCTGCTCGCCGGTGAGGCGGCCCGACTCCTGCCCGGCACCCCGCCGCTGCACTTCGGCTCGTGGGGGGACGCTCTGACGTTCTTCGCCCGGCAGGCGGAGCAGGGACCGCTGACGGTGGTGCTCGATGAGTTCCAGTACCTGTGTCGTGCGCAGCCGGCGCTTCCGTCGTTTCTCCAGCGTGCCTGGGACGAGTGGCAGCGCGCCCGGCTGCCGATCCTGCTCGTGCTGTCCGGCAGCGCCATCACCTTCATGGAGGGCCTGCTCGGACAGGGGGCTCCCCTGTACGGGCGCGCCGACTACCGTCCGCTTCTCCAGCCGCTCGACGTCTGGTCTGCCGCCGAGTTCGCCTTGCCGGGAACGCCGGCCGACCGCCTCATCGAGCGGTATGCCGTCCTGGGTGGCACGCCGCAGTACCAGGTCTGGGCCGGCCGACGCCCCGTTCCGGCGATCATCGAGGACGTCGTGCTCGCCAAGGGGGCGCCGCTGTACGAGGAGCCACTCAACCTTCTCCGTGCCCAGGAGGGCATCCGCGACCCCGGCACGTACTTCGCGGCCCTGCTCGCCGTCGCCCAGGGGCAGACGAGCACCGGTCAGATCGCCAGCCGGGCGCAGGTCAGCTCCAGCGTCGCGTCCCGCATGCTGGAACGACTGCGCGATCTAAGCTACGTCGAACAGCGCGTCCCGGTGGATTTGAAGCACGAACGGGCGCGTGCCTACTGGCGGATACGTGACCCGTACTTCCGCTTCTGGTTCCGGTACGTGTTCCCAAACCGGAGTCGTCTCGAGCGTGAGCTGGTCGCTGAGGTCGCGCGCGACGTGACCGCCGACTTCTCGACGTTCGTCGGACCCGTGTTCGAGGACTGCTGCCGTGACTGGGTGGGCCGCCGTTCGCCGTTCGCCGCCGAGAGCGTCGAGGTCGGCGCCTGGTGGTCTCGGAAAGGCGATGCGGAGACCGACGTCGTAGCTGTCGGGAAGGATGAGCACGTGCTGCTGGGCGCCTGCAAGTGGCAGGAGCGCGACGTTGGGGAGGGAGTTCTCGACCAGCTCTACGAGCACCGCGCGCTGCTCGGTCCGAAGGCGGCTCGGGCCCGCCTGGCGCTGTTCGCGCGCCGTGGCTTCAGCGCCGACGTTCAGAAGCGCGCATCCGGTGAGGACATCCTCCTGGTGACGGCTGCGGACCTGTTCGCCGAGGCGGTGAACCTCCCGGCGAGCCACTAGCCTGGCGGTCGCCGGCAAGAATTCGTGGCCAGAGCGGACGCAGGATGCCAGCTCCGCCCTCGCGGGGGAGGAGTGAGGCCGGGCCGCTTACTATTGCGCCCATGACGGCCGACATCAGG